>CALCEM010000027.1 GCA_937900285.1 uncultured Fretibacterium sp.
TATTGACGATGATAACAACGAAAATTTAACCGGCTGGCCTGCAACTGAAAAAGCTCTCAACGATTCAGTTAATCGCGTTGGAGTTCATGGACATTTTAAAACAGTTGATGAGGTAGAGGCGTTTATAGATGCTAACTATTGATATTTTAAATAGTTTTGGGCATGATATTAAAAAACTTAAGAAGCGAGGGTATGATTTAAAACCTCTTTGGGAAGCTGTAAAAATAATACAATCTGGAGAAAAACTCCCTCCGCGTTATCGTGATCATCCTTTAATAGGGAATTGGAAGAGCCATCGAGATTGTCATATTAAAGGCGATTGGATATTAATTTATGCGATATTTAAGGATGAAAATATTTTACAGCTCGTTCGCACCGGGACTCATGATGATTTGGGGATCGAGTAATTTTAATTTTTTTTATTTCCCGTGTTGAAACAAAAATTTTATAAGTTGATATAACTCACGGAGCTTTAAATAATTTATAATTGGAGCGTGAATTTTTATGGCAACTGTAAATTTAAATTTTAGTGTCGATGAAAATATTTTGAAATTGGCAAATAAACATTTTGAAAATATCGGCTTAAATTTGAACGAGGCATTTAATAATTTTTTGCTTGATTCTATTGACGATGATAACAACGAAAATTTAACCGGCTGGCCTGCAACTGAAAAAGCTATTTACGATTGCGAACATAATATAAACATGCACGGGCCGTTTAATACTTTTGAGGAAATGATGGCGGATATATATGCTGACGATTAAGTATTCTAGTAGCTTCAAAAAAGATGTTAAATTATTGATTAAACGAGGATGGAATATAAATTTTATGGAAGAAGTTATTTATACGTTACGAAATAAAATAAAACTTCCTGAACGTTATCGTGATCACCAATTAGCAGGCGAGTTCAAAAATTACAGAGATTGTCATATTAAAGGCGATTGGGTATTAATTTACCGTGTGCTCGAAGATGAAGGCGTTTTACAGCTCGTTCGCACCGGGACTCATGACGATTTGGGAATTGATTAATTTTTAAATAGCAGCGCAACAACTTTTATTATATCCGCTCCCAAATTTGATGGGCTTTTGCGTGCCTCTTCAGGACTCGGATCAGTATCTTCACGAACTCCTAAAACTGAACAGGTACGCTCCTTTAAATCATCATTTTCCTTTAATTCCGGCATAAAACTCATAACGTTTAATAAAAAATTTTTAAGCTGTATCTTCTCTTTATCCGAAAGCCACACGCCTATAAATTCCCCGTAATATTCCGGCTCGTGTTCCGTTGGAAGATTTAAAGCCCGTTGCGCCTCAAGCCTCAAATTATCATCGTCACTCAATTTAAAATAATCGTTTAAACGCTGTCTCAATGGCTCAAATAATCTCTCCTCACGAGCAAACGTCAACGCGCAAATAAATTCCAGAACAAACGAAGCAATACGATACTCAGCAGATAATTTTGCACCTTGCTCCAACGGAATAAATAAAATTTTTTCATCCCATAAATATTCACGTCCAGAGATTCCCAAATCAGGATATATCTGCCAGCCTTCAACTTGAGCAGAGTCCACCATAATTTTACGTTCGCGGCCTTTTATTTTTCGTTCGGAATTTAATTCAGTCTTAATCTGCAATAACTCTCCAAGCTCCCCAAATGTCGAAATTAACGGGTCATCTTCTTTTTCATTTTTTGCGCGAATGTCATCAATAAATTTTTCAAAATCCGGACGATCTTCTGTTACTATCTCGTTCACAATTCTTTCTTCGTAACTTTCCTCAAGTCCAGACAAAAATACGTGCCACGCATCTTTTAACGGCTGAAACGGCTCTAAATTATCAAAAAAATTTAATATCTCAATCGTCGAAGATTTTTTATCAGGCTCAATCGTCGGATTGCTCGGAACATATGAAATTGTCATCGTATTTTTAGGCTTGCTCAAAATTATTCCGCCGGAACATAACTCTTTATAAATCGGCGTAAATTTCTGTAATAATTCATCTGAATACGGAATTTTTTTCTCACCAGGTTCGTGCAGCTTTTCACTCGTCCTCATTAAAGTAAATGCTGTCGCTGAAGGTAATGGCAATTTTGAATTTGCGTAAGAACTCAACATTATACATAACATGCCTTCCGGAACAGTGTTCATTCTTTTACACAACGCTAATAAATCATCGTCGGGCAACCAAATTTTTACGGCCAGCCATGTTATAAAACGTATTAAATTATCGCGCATGGCCTCCCATCGCATCAAATGCAATAATTTAAATGCGTCCGCTATACATATCCCCAAATCTAATTTATCGACAATGGCACGCCGTTCTATTCCGCATAACCATATTAACGGGTAACAAACATGATCAGGCACTCTGATTCTTCCGCCTGCTAACCATGTTAAATAAATTCCTCGCTGTAACGGGTCCATTTCTGCATATGAAGCGACTTCATTTTTTGGAATTTCATCGCCCTCGCTGGGAAATGCTACGGGTAAAGTTATGTCTATGCATGATGGTTCAGGAGTTGAGCTTTCACCGTTCGACCAATATGTTACGGGAGCTTGAACAACAAAATTATTTACTTGAATAAATCCTGTTCGTCCGCACCATCTTAATAAATTTGAAACTGCTTTTTTCTTTTCGGACTTATCACTATAACCGTAAGGCGATTCGTCTCCGGCAGGTGCAGCCGATGAATAAGTCGCTCCGGAAGCTTTGGCGGCATCAGTAACAGGTTTTGCAGTGAGCACAATTTTTTTATTTTCGTCATCATCATTATTATTTTTACCGTTATCATTTTGGGCATTGCCATTTAAATTTTGTTCGGCCGAATCACCAGAATTATTATTATTATTATTATTTTGCTGGCGTAAAAATATCCCCACTGCTACTGCAACAAATAAACCTATTACGAGATAAAGCATTTAAAAATTTTTCTCCAGTCCTAATTTAAATTTTATAAAATCTCAACAGTATATTTTTTTAGCATCTTAACAGGATTATATGAAATTTTTGCCTCGCGCAATCCTGCTTCTCCTAAATCTTCTTCACGATTTGCATATTTATATTTCGCGCAGGAATTTCTCAGAAATAAATTATTTATCGCCTGATAACTCCCAGCATATTCCGAAAAAGCTTTTTCAAATTTTATATTTATATTTTCGTCATCTAATTCTTCGGCTATAGTGTAAGCAATAATTTTATTTTCAATTTTTATTATTCCCCCTGAAAATTTAAACTCGTTCCATTTTTCGAGAGCTGTTTTTATTGCGTTATCCTCATCCAAAAGTGAAGCAACTTCATCAGAATTTAAATTTAAATCTCTATGCTCGCGCCACACCTCCTGAAAATTAATCAGCTCATCAAAATATTCAGGCGTTAAATTATAATAATCCCATTCGTAACCATCCAAAAATGTACGCACTCTGTTACGTTTATGAGCGAATTTTTTACCCTTTAAATTTATCAGCTCATCAACTAAATAAATATATTCGTCCTGATCGGGTTCAGAAATTAATTTAAATTTGTCGTTATTCTGAAGTTTTTCCGCGTAAAATTCCGGCATATCGTAAATAAAATTTATATTTTCAGATTTGAAATATTTCGGATTAAAAATTTTTTCGCAATTTCCAACAGGCCCGCACATTCCCGAATATTCATCGCTAAATCTCAACCAGCATAAATTATTAATTTCGTCATAAGCTATTTTTACAGGGTATGCTTTTTGCCACAACCATAAAGCAGAAAAACTATATTCAGCGTAATGCACAGGTGAAGAATTATAAAATTTATCGTATTTGTTTTTGTCGTCCCAACTTAAATTTTTAAATTCCAACATGATTAAAAAAAATTATTTCTCCTTGAAAATTTTATTTTTATATTTTACACGTAAGCATATTATTTAAATTTTTAATTACAGGCATAACGCAAATAAAAAATAACGATCCTCAAATTAAAATTTTTAAAATGAGAACCGTCACATAATTTTAAATTAAAATCCCCGAAATTATAATACTTTGTCTTTAAGCTCTTTGCCGGGACGAAATACAGGGACTTTTTTAGCTGGAATGTGTACAACTTTCGTCGGGTCTTGAGGGTTACGGCCTTCACGGGCTGCGCGCTCACGAACTTCAAAAACTCCAAATCCTACAAATGTGCACTTATCTCCTTTTGAGAGAGCATCCTCAATCGTCTTAAATACTTCATCAACAACTGGAGCAACATCTTTTTTTCTCATTTCAAGTTTAGCTGTAATACTGTCAATTAATTCTGCCTTTGTCAAGCAAAATACACCTCCTGTTTAAATTTTCTGCATTTTATCAGCTTTTATTAATAACGCAATATTTTACGGGGTTTATAAATTTTCATTTGACAATATTTTATTTGTGTTCTAAAATTTCCCCTGTTGTTGCGAGACAATAATTTAATTTAAAGTTCCATGATAGCTCAATCGGCAGAGCGGGTGACTGTTAATCACTAGGTTCCAGGTTCGAGTCCTGGTCGTGGAGCCATTTTTTTTATTTATGTGCTTCTCGTGAAAATTTTTCATTTATGCATGTCGAGAAAAATATTAAAATATTTCATGAACAAAAATAAAAATATTAAAAATATTCCAGGCGTAATAATTTCAGCTCCGTCCAGCCATTCCGGAAAAACTGTAATAACTTGCGCGTTGATCTCAAAATTTATTCAGATGGGTTTAAAAATTTCTGCTTACAAAATCGGCCCGGATTATATCGATCCTGGATTTTTAAAATTTGCGAGCAATTCAGACGTTTATAATTTAGACAGCTGGCTAATGAACAAAAATAATTTATGTGAACTGTTTTATAACACGTCCCAAAATTCTGATCTCGCAATTATTGAAGGTGTTATGGGATTATTTGACGGCGGAGAAAATTCTACGGCAGAGATCGCAAAATTATTAAATATTCCCGTAATTCTCGTAATTGATTCAAAATCAGCAGGTGAAAGCGTTGCGGCGTTGGCTTTTGGGTTTAAAAATTATGATCCTTGTTTGAATTTCGCAGGAGTAATTTTAAATAATATCGGCTCGGAAAATCACGAAAAAATTATTTTTAACGCACTCAATAAAATTAATATTAATATTAAAATTCTCGGAACAGTTTACCGCGATAAAAATTTAATTCTGCCGGAACGCCATATGGGTTTAACTCAAGCTCAGGAAATTAATTTAAATAATTTAAATCTCAACCTGCAAAATATAAAAAATATAAATTACGATGAAATATTAAAAATTTCGCATGAGACCAAACAAATTAAATTTACACGCTCGAAAATTATTACGCATCATAAAAATATTAAAATCGCTGTTGCTTTAGATGAAGCATTCTCATTTTATTACGCTGAAAGTTTAAGCACACTCGAAAAATTCGGAGCAGAATTAATTTATTTTAGTCCGTTGCGTGATAAAAATTTACCGGCCGGAATTAACGCTATTATTTTAGGCGGAGGCTACCCGGAATTACACGCAAAATATTTATTTGAAAATTTCTCAATGCGAAAAAATATTTTTAATTGCGGGCTTCCAATTTATGCAGAGTGCGGAGGATTTATGTATTTATGCGAAAGTTTAACGGATTTTGATAATAATAAATTTGAAATGGCCGGATTAATAAATTTTGATTGCGTCATGAATAAACGCCCTGTTATTGGTTATGTCGAGTGCGAAGCCCTGAATAATAATTTAATTTGTAACGCCGGCAAAAAAATACGCGGACATGAATTTCATTTTTCTTCGATGTCCACGCATGTAAATATAAATAAGGACAGATATACCGCATTTAAGATTTTACGCCGTAACAGCGAAATTTCATATTATGGAGGCTACTCAAATAATAATATTTTGGCTTCATATGTTCATATAAATTTTTTCGGAAATTATGATTTAGCTGAAACTTTCATAAATCGTTTATAAATTTCAATCGTTTTATTTGCTGAAATTTCCGGCGCAAAATTATTTTTTACAACTTCGAGAGCGTTATTAATTAAATTTTCACGTTCAGAATTATTCATGTTTAAAATTTTTTCGATGTTTTCCGCAAAATTATTCACGTCATCAACTTTTGAAATTAGGCCGTTATATTCATGTTTTATAAATTCCGTAAATGGCCCGATGTCCGAAACTATTACGGGTAAACCTGATGAAAGAGCTTCAAGTAATGCAATGCTGAAACCTTCTGAACGAGACGGCATCACAAAAACATCACTTGCCCATAAATACGGCTTTACATCTTTCACAAATTCATCAGGCAAAATTATTTTTATTCCTAAATCTTCAGCGAGTTTTAAATATTCTTCCCGTTTACCTTTTTCACCGTCGCCGCCGATCAAAGCGAGTTTAATATTTTTATGAGATTTGTAAACTTGTGCGAAAGCTTTTATTAAAACGTCGAAGCCTTTACGATAAATATATATTCCCATTCCGGAAATTAATATTTCGTCGTCGCTAACATTTAATTTTTTCCGCAAATTTTTACGGGTTAAATCATCGCGCTTAAATTTATTTGCATCGACCGGATTATAAACGACCGAAATTTTTTCAGGGTTAATATTTTGATTCTGCACCATGTAATTTTTAACCCATTCGGAGCAGGCTATACAGTGAACGGAATTTTTATAATATTTTGCTTTGGCCGGCTTATCGAAAGTTGAAATAACCGGGACATTTAAATTTTTGCTCCAAAATCCCGCGATCATTGCTGCCGAAGATAATCGAGTGTGAATAATGTCGGGCTTAAAATTTTTTACAACGCTTTTGAATCCCGGTGAAAATATTGGCACACTTGCAATTAACGGCTTGAAGGTTAAAGTTTTTATTTTGAAGTCTTCAGCAGTCCGTTCAACATAACCGCCTGGACGACATAACAAAGCAGATTCAACGCCAAAATTTTCGAGTAATTTTATATGTTCGAGATAAGGCACGAGCCACGATAAAGTATTACAGTCTATATAATGAAGTACACGCATTTTAAATTTTGATTATTATATTAAATATTTACGCCGGAATTTTTAAATTTTTTAATTACATCGTTCATCGACATAAATCCAATTTCGCGGGCGATTTCTTTGCCGTCAGAATTTTTAAAAATCAAAACCGGAACATAACGAATATTATATTTTTTCACTAAATCCTGATTATCTTCCAGATATAAATGCGAAGTCTTCAAGCTCTGATAATTTTTGTTAAGCTCTTTAAATACTTTTAACATTTGAGCGCAGGCCGGACAATCTTTTGTTGAGAGCATCATTAATTCCGGTTTGGAATCTGCGAAACAAACGCCGGCAGAAATTAATAAAAACGAGCAGATTAAAAATATTTTACGCATGATTTTATTACGCTCCTTTATAAATTTATAAATTCCTGAAAATTGTAACATTACAAAATGAATTTTATCAGAATGAATTAAATTTTATAATTTGTTTAAATACGGCGTGCAACAGGAGGTTTTTATTTTATGATCTGGAGATTATATTATCAATTTTTAAAATTCGGTTGCTTCACATTCGGCGGAGGCTGGAGCATTGTCGCTCAAATGAAAGAAATTTACGTCGACAAACAAAAAATTATTACTGACGAGGAGTTATTGGACATTACGAGCATCGGCAGAAGTTTACCCGGAACAATGATCGGAAATATTGCGATGATGTTCGGTTACAGAATGGCCGGAATTTTAGGCGGATTGGCTTGCGTGTTCGGAATGATTACAGCTCCGTTTATAGTATTGATTTTGATCACAAGTTTTTACGCTGCATTCCAAAATAATTTAATTGTAGCTTCGGCCATGAAAGGTTTGCGCTGTGCAGTTGCTCCGATAATTATAGCGGCATTGTTCGGAATGATAAAAGGTGCATTTAAATTGCCTGCGTGCTATTTGGTGGCGTTAATCTCATTTGGATTATTTTTTTATGTTAGCTGTGTGTGGCTTGTAGTAATTGGAGCGGTTTGCGGTTTTATAATTTGCGAATATTACGAGAAAACAAATAAAATTAATGCTTAACGTTACGAACGTTCCGCCCAGAAACTATTAACTATTAGGGGATGAAATTTAAAAAATGTTATATATAAAATTATTTTGGAGTTTTGTAAAAATTGGCTTTACGAGTTTTGGGGGGCTTTCAATGATCCCGTTAATTTCCAGCGAAATGATTTCACATAATTGGATGACAGCTCATGAAGTTTCCGACATAGTAGCAATTGCAGAAATGACACCCGGCCCGCTTGGATTAAATTGCGCTACGTTCGCAGGAATGAAAGCAGGGGGATTGCTCGGAGCATTTTTCGCGAACATGGGAGCATTATCGCCGACATTTATTTTAAGCACATTGGCAGCGATGTTTTTCGCGCATTTCAAGGACAGCAAATATTTAAATAAAATTATGATCGGAGTACGTCCTGCATGTATTGGAATGGTGGGCGGAGTTTTATTGCAATTATCCGGCGCAAATTTTACGGATATTGTTACGGGAATTTTGGGGATTGCGGATTTAATTTTGTTAATTAAGTTTAAATTTTCAATTCCGAAAGTATTATTATTAAACGCAATAGCAGGAATAATTTTATTTAGAGTATTTGAATTTTGATGAAGATCAAAAAAAATCCCGGAGATAAATAATTAAATCCGGGAAAATAATTTTAATTTTAACTTTAATCTTAATTCAAAATATTAACGCGCTGGATTCTTTAAAAATTTTGCACCCGGCACGTTACAGATCGGACATTTATCAGGAGCACTGCCCTCGTGAACATATCCGCATACAGGACACACATACCAGTCTGTATCCTTGCCTTTGAGTGAGTCGAGATTCTCAAGAGTTTTTTTGTATAATGCTCCGTGTGCTTTTTCGGCTTCGTTCGCTAAATTAAAACTCGTTTTAGCCTTTGCATTTCCTTCGGTTTCGGCATCCTTTATAAATTCCGGGTACATCGTTGTAAATTCGTAAGTTTCACCGTCAAGAGCTGCTTTTAAATTTTCTGCTGTAGAATTAATTCCGCCCATAGTTTTAAAATGTGATGTGGCGTGTAAAGTTTCAGCCGAAGCAATAGCCCTGAACATTTTTGCGACTCCTGGAAAGCCATCTTTTTCAGCTTGATCGGCAAATGCTAAATATTTCCTGTTAGCTTGTGATTCTCCTGCGAAAGCGTTGGCCAAATCCTGCATTACTTTGCTCATAATTTTTCCCCCCGTAAAAATTTAATCTGGATATTATACCAGCCTTTGCGAATATCTTTTAAAAAATTAAATTTCTGATATTATTTTGAAAATTCTAAATCTAAACAGGAGGGAATTAATTTAATTATGTACGAAATAGTTTTAATACGTCACGGCGAAAGCGCATGGAACAAAGAAAACAGATTTACCGGCTGGACTGATGTTCCTCTCTCAGAAAAAGGAATCAACGAAGCAAGAGAAGCAGGAAAATTATTAAAATCCGAAAATTTTAAATTTGATTACGCTTTTACTTCCGTTTTGAAACGCGCTATTAAAACTTTATGGCTCGTCCTCGAAGAAATGGATTTAATGTGGATTCCCGTTGAGCATTCATGGAAATTAAACGAGCGTCATTACGGAGCATTGCAGGGATTAAATAAAGCGGATACAGCCGCAAAATATGGAGACGATCAAGTAAAAATTTGGAGACGCAGTTATGATATTCAACCGCCGAAGCTCGAAATTTCAGATGAAAGATTTCCCGGAAATGATCCAAAATATTCAGGCTTGAATAAATATGAACTGCCTTTTACTGAATGTTTAGCCGATACAGTTTCGAGGGTTGTGCCGTTCTGGATTGACAAAATTGTCCCGGTTGTTAAGTCCGGCAAAAAAATTATTATCGCAGCTCACGGAAATAGTTTGAGAGCACTCGTTAAATATCTTGATAACGTTTCGGAAAAAGAAATTACAGAATTAAATATCCCGACTGGTGTGCCGCTGGTTTATGAGCTTGATGAAAATTTAAAACCGATTTCGCACAAATATCTCGGAGATGCTGAAGCGATCGCTAAAGCTCAGGCAGCCGTCGCCAATCAGGGTAAAGCGAAATAATTTAATTTAATATTTAATATAATATTTATGTTGTTGGAGGAATAATTTTTTATTATGCATTTTTCAGACAGAATCCAGGCGTTAAAAATTTCACCTATAAGGCGTTTAATTCCTTATGCCGATGCAGCTGTCGCAAAAGGAAAAAAAGTTTATCGCTTAAATATTGGGCAGCCTGATATAAAAACTCCTCAAGAATATTTTGACGCTATAAAAAAATTTCATCCTGAAGTTGTAGCTTATTCAGTTTCGCAAGGTATTCCGGAATTACGCGAGGCCATCAGCAATTATTATAAATCTTGGAATATCCCGTATGATCCTAGCGATATTTATATAACCAGTGGCGGGAGTGAAGCATTATCATTTGCAGTAATGATTTTATGTGATCCAGGTGATGAGATTTTAGTGCCTGAACCTTTTTACGCGAATTATAATACTTTTGCAAAATTGGCACTTGCAAATTTAAAACCGATTCCGACGAAAGCAGAAACGGGATTTCATTTGCCGTCCGAAGAAGTTATTGAAGGTTTAATAAATTCGAGAACTCGCGCAATTTGGATGTCTCATCCCTGCAATCCTACCGGAGCAATTTACACGCCTGATGAAATTAATATGTTGACTAGAATTGCGAAGAAGCACGATATTTTTATTATTGCCGATGAAGTTTATCGCGAATTTGTTTACGAAGCTGGGGAATTTATGAGCTTCGGCCATGTTAAAGATGCTTTAGACCGGGTGATAATGGTTGATTCGCTTTCAAAACGTTACAGCGTTTGCGGTGCTAGAGTTGGGAGCATTGCGATCAAGAATAAAGAATTTTTAGCGGAAGTCATGAAATTATGTCAGGGCAGGTTATGTGTTTCAGCTGTTGAACAATTTGCAGCGGTGAATTTGTACAACACTCCAAAAAATTATTTACAGGAAGTCAACAAAGAATATAAAGCGCGTCGAGATGTTTTATATAATGACCTGAAAAAAATTAACGGAGTCGTCTGCCACGAACCTAAAGGGGCATTTTATGCAATGGCAAAATTTCCGGTTGACAGTTCGGAAAAATTTATAATTTGGATGCTTGAAAATTTTGATGTAAACGGCGAAACGATGATGGCATCTCCCGGAAATGGTTTTTACGCTGATCCCAACGATGGAATTAACGAAATGAGAATGGCCTATATTTTAAAATCTGAAGACCTCGAAAAGGCATTAAATATTTTAAAGCAGGCTATTGAAGCATATCCCGGCAGAATTTAAAATTTAAATTATGAGTTTATTCAGTTCTATTCCGGCAGGAGGAACGGTTTTTAATTTCCTGGCAGTTTTAATCGGCAGTTTTATCGGACTTACTGTCGGGAAATTTTTTCCGGAAAAGTTGCAGCGCGAAATTTTTAACTGTTTGGGATTATTTACGATTTACGTCGGGATCAGCATGGCTCTTAAAATGCAAAATTCAAACGCTGTATTATTGAGTTTAGTTTTGGGTACGATAACGGGTAATTTTTTGGGGATCGAAAATGAATTAAATTCCTTAGGCGACAAAATAAAAAATAAATTACATGCGAAAGAATCAAAATTTACAGAGGGTTTTGTGACGGCGACATTATTATTTTGTGTTGGTTCAATGGCAATACTCGGAGCATTTGAGGACGGTTTAAAACATAATCCTTCAATTTTGATCACAAAAGGTGTAATGGATGGCATAGCATCAATATTATTTTCGAGTGCGTTAGGTCTTGGCGTAATGTTTTCTGTTTTCCCGTTAATAATTTATCAGGGCGGATTAACTTTTTTAGCTTCGCTTTTAGCACCGTTCATAACGCAAAATATTTACGCTGATATATCTGGCATCGGTGGCTTGATGATAATCGGAATAGGCACGAATTTACTGGGCGTAACAAAATTAAAATTATCTGATATGTTGCCGGGATTAATTTATATAGTTTTGCTATCAAGAATTTTTTAAAATTTAAAATTGGGGGTTGACAAAATAAAATGACTGCGCTTAAATCATCACATCACATCACATCACCTATTAATGTCCCTGAAGTAAATCATGATCTTGATGAAATTCATGTAACTTTGGGAGTTTACGATCCTACCGGGAAATATTCGCAACATGCCGGGGTCGTGATGACTTCGATTTTTGAAAACACTCATAACCCGGTGACCGTTCATATTTTGCACGATGAAACTTTGACGGAAGACAACAAAAATAAGTTTATACGAACTGCCGAAAAATATAATCAAAAAATAGATTTAATAGACGTTAGAGAACGTGTAAAGAAGCTTCCTAAGCATGTAATAAATTTTTTTAGAGAACAATATTCTTCGCTTGGGACGTTTTATAGGTTTTTTATATTTGATTTACTGAAATTTGACAAAATAATATATTTGGATTGCGATATTGTTGTGAATCTTGATATAAAAGAATTATGGCAGATCGATATAAAAAATTATTGTTTAGCTGCAATATTAGATAAACCGCTTCAAAGTACTCCAAAATTTTCGCAATACGCAATAGGTTTCAAAATGTATAACATGGACATCGCATCATATTTTAATGCTGGGGTTATAGTATTTAACTTGTCTGAAATACGTAAACTCAATTTAAACATTATTGAAGAAGCTACAAAATATTTCAAGCGCTATTCTCATATATTATCATTCAGTGATCAAGATTTTTTAAACGCGTTTTTTCACGATTCGGTTAAGCTCATTGATGAAAAGTTTAATAAATTTAATAGATTTTTGCCGGTCACAGATGAAGAAGCTCAAAATATCATTATGCACACTACTCCATACGAGTTCAGAGGCTGGGCAATGCACGGAAAAATTTATCAAAAATATTATTGGCTGAATTATTTAAAATCTGCATGGGGTGAAAATAAATCTCCGGCCGAAATGGTAGAAATATTAACTGAAGCCGCAAATATTCCGCAAAAAATCCAGTATTCAAAATTCATGAGCATTTACACAAGAAGCATAAAACATATAAAAGGCATATTCAAATTATTAACGGCAGAATTAAAATACAGAATTACTCATAAGAATTAAAAATTTAACAGCCTGTGATAATATTTGCAAGTAAATTATACAAATTATCAGGAGGCAAAAATTTTTTAAATGGATCAAAAAGATTATAAAGATACTTTAAATTTGCCCGTCACAAATTTTCCGATGCGCGCTAATTTGGCAAAACGCGAACCGGGATTTTTGGAATTTTGGCACGATAATGATATTTATCATAAAGCCCTCGAAGCTCGTCATAATTCAAAAGAGCATTTTATTCTGCATGATGGTCCGCCCTATGCTAACGGAGATATTCATATCGGGACGGCGTTCAATAAAATTTTAAAAGATTTCATCCCGAAATTTAAAACAATGTCCGGGATTTATGCTCCGTATGTTCCCGGCTGGGATACTCATGGCCTGCCTATCGAATTAAGATCGCTCAAAGATGGTGGCTTCTCAAAATTAGGAGCCGGAATCGATCCCGTTGAACTTCGGAAACGCTGCAAAGAAACTGCATTACACTATTTAAATATTCAGCGCGAAGAATTTAAACGGCTCGGAGTTTTAGGCGAATGGGATCACCCATATATTACGCTTGATCCGAATTATGAATATTTAGAATTAAATGCATTTGCCGAAATGGTCGAGAAAAATTTAATTTATCGCGGATTAAAGCCCGTATACTGGTGCACAGATTGTCAAACAGCTTTGGCCGCCGGTGAAATTGAATATTGGGACGAATCTTCACCATCGGTTTATGTTGCTTATCCGATTCCAGAAATTAAAAATAAATTCCCGGAGTTTTCGGACAGAGAAATTTATATTGTGATCTGGACCACAACCCCCTGGACATTGCCTTCAAGTGCCGGCGTTGCGTTGCATCCAAATTATAATTACGGATTTTATGAGCATGACAATAAAATTTATATATTCGCCGAAGGTTTAAAAAATTCCGTGAGCGAGAACACTGGAATTAATTTCGGTGATGCCTTGAAAATTGTAAAGGGTGCAGACCTCGAAAAATTAAAAGCCGTTCACCCGTTTTACGACGATAAAGAAATTTTAATTGTGTTGGCCGATTATGTAGAACTCGAAACTGGCACGGGTTGCGTACATACTTCACCAGGACACGGCGTTGAAGATTATGAAACGGGCGTGCGTTACGGCTTAAAAGTTTACAGCTCCGTAGATCATTCCGGACATTTTGAAAAAAATATGCAGATTGTCGGAGGTATGTCGCTCGAAGAAGGCGGAAATAAAGCGATCGAATTAATTAAATCTCGTGGCAGATTGTTGGGACTTGGGAAAATTTTGCACAGTTATCCGCACTGCTGGAGATGCAAAAAGCCCGTAATATTCCGCGCAACTGATCAATGGTTTATAAATGTTTCGGAATTTAAGGAGCAAGCATTAAATTTAATCGACAACGAAATAAAATGGATTCCAGACTGGGGACGCGACAGAATTTTTAACATGGTAAGTTCTCGTTCTGACTGGTGCATATCTCGTCAAAGAGTTTGGGGGATTCCAGTCCCTGCAATTCGCTGCAAAGATTGCGGAGCTTTCACGCTTACACCCGACAGAATAAAATTGCTCGCTGAAAAAGTAAAAACATCTGAGGACGGTACATCAATTTGGTGGCGCGAAGATTTAAAAAATTTATTCGGCGATCTTGCTAAATGTGATCACTGCGGCTCTGAAAATGTTGAAAAAGATTCTAATATTTTAGATGTCTGGTTTGATTCTGGAGTGTCACATATTTCAGTTTTAAATGAAAAATTTGGATTGTCATGGCCGTGCGATATGTATTTAGAGGGCAGCGACCAGCATCGCGGGTGGTTTCAATCTTCGTTATTAACTGCTACAGCGATCAAGGGACATGCACCATATAAACAAGTTTTAACGCACGGTTTTACGCTTGATGGAGAAGGCCGTAAAATGTCCAAATCAATTGGCAATACAGTAGCTCCCGGAGATGTAATAAAGGAATTTGGCGCGGATATTTTGAGGTTATGGGTTGCATCGAGTGATTACAGAAACGATGTAAGAATTTCGAAGACAATTTTAAAAACTTTGTCCGAAACTTATAGGCGTATTCGTAACACGTCCAGATTTTTGCTGGGGAATTTACATGATTTTAAGCCGGCCGAAAATAAAATTAATTACGAGAATTTATTACAAATTGATAAATGGATTCTCGACAGGTTGCAGCATATTATAAGCAAATCTCAAACGGCTTACGAAAATTATGAATTTCATATCCCTGTTAATTTAATTCATTCGTTCTGCGTAAATGAGTTGAGTGCGTTTCATTTGGATATAAGCAAAGATCGTTTATATGTTGAAGATAAAAATTCTTTAACCAGGCGTAGCGCACAGACTGTAATGTGGGAAATTTTAACGGCCATGACGAAAATTTTAGCGCCGATTTTGAGTTTTACGGCAGAAGAGATTTGGCAGGAAATGAAAAATATTGATCCGAATTTACAGGAGAGTATATTTTTATCAGATTTCCCGAAATGCGACGAATCAAAAATTAACGATGAATTAAATAATTTATTTGACGAAGCTCAAAAATTAAAAGGTGCTGTTAGCCGTTGTCTTGAAATTATGCGAGCCGATAAAATAATAGGGACATCACTTGAAGCAGCTGTACAAGTTAAAAAATCTGACGAGCTTAAAATTTTAATTGATTCGTTCACGCCCGAAGAATTAGCGGACATAGTGATCGTTTCAAAATTTGAATGGGTCGGCGAAAATAATAATTTAAATCTCGCGAAAAATTTCCATGATGATTTAACGGGAATTGATCTCGCTGCAGGTTTCACGGCTGGGACGAAATGCCCGCGCTGTTGGAAATATTCAGATAAGCCCAATAAAAATAATTTATGTCCGAGATGTGCGCATGTTCTGCACGAGGATTAATTAATAATTAAATTTTAAATTAGCTTCCTGAAAATATCGGGGAGCTTTTTTTATTAATAATAATGATTTGCAATAAAAATTTACTGGTGATATGCTCTCACGGGAATTTTATTAAATATTAAATTTAGAAGGCAGGAATTTCATGTTTAAAATTTCAAATGGTGAAAAAACTTGCGAATTTGAAAGCGGAGTAAAAATTTATGATGTTCTTAAATCTTTGGGACTCGATAATAAAAAATTAATCGCAGGAAAATTAAACGGTAAATTATTAGATTTGTCGCGCGAAATATCCGAAGGCGGAGAAATTGAAGCAGTTAATACAGATTCTCCCGAAGGTTTAGAAATTTTAAGACATTCGACAGCGCATTTAATGGCCGAAGCTATAGAAAAATTATATCCCGGTACAAAATTCGGAATAGGTCCGGCAATTAAGGACGGATTTTATTATGATCTCGATATAGCTGGAGATATTACTATTACTGAACAGGATTTCTCAGCGATTGAAGCCGAAATGAGAAAATTATCAGGTGCAGCCGAAAAAATTACGCGCGAAGATTTGCCAAAAGACGAAGCGTTAAAATTTTTTGAGTCACGCAACGACAATTATAAAACTGAATTAATTAACGAGATCGATGCGCCTACAGTTTCGATTTATAAACAAGGAAATTACGCAGATTTATGCAGAGGTCCTCATGTTCCAGATACATCGAAAGTAAGAAATTTTAAATTATTATCAGTGGCGGGAGCTTATTGGCGCGGCAGCGAAAAAAATAAAATGCTTACAAGAATTTACGGTACAGCCTTCGCAAATCCTGACGAATTAAAAGAATATTTAAAACGAATGGAAGAAGCTAAATTACGCGACCATAGAAAACTGGGCAAAGATTTGGATTTGTTCAGCCTGCACGAAGAGGGGCCGGGCTTTCCGTTCTTTCATCCTAAAGGCGTGACGATAATGAACACTTTAATAGATTTTTGGAGGCGCGAACATCTTAAGCGCGGTTATCTTGAAATTAAAACGCCTCAAATTTTGGATCGTGATTTATGGATCAGGTCTGGTCATTGGGATCATTATCGCGAAAATATGTATTTAACGGAAATTGATGGGAAACCTTATGCGATAAAACCGATGAATTGTCCGGGCAGCATTCTGGTTTATAAAACGCAGTTAAGAAGTTACAGAGATTTGCCGTTGAGGCTTGCGGAGCTTGGAATTGTTCACCGTCATGAACGCAGCGGAGTTTTACACGGATTAATGCGCGTTAGATGTTTTACGCAGGACGATGCACACACGTATATTGAACACGCAAAAATAAAAGAAGAAGTAACGGAAATTATGAACCTCGATAAATATGTTTATAATGACGTATTTGGTTTTAAATATTCCGTTGAGCTTTCGACTCGTCCAGAAGATTCAATGGGAACTGACGAACAATGGGAGACGGCAGAAAATGCTTTACGCGAAGCACTTGAGAGCACAAATACCCCATATACTATTAATCCTGGCGACGGAGCATTTTACGGTCCTAAAATTGATTTTCATCTCGAAGATTGTCTCGGCAGGACTTGGCAATGCGGTACGATTCAATTAGATTTTCAATTACCCGGACGTTTTGAAGTTACGTATATAGGTGAAGACGGTGCTGAACATACGCCGGTATTGCTTCATAGGGTAGTGTTCGGGAGCGTTGAAAGATTTTTGGGGATTTTAATTGAACATTATGCCGGAGCTTTTCCGTTTTGGCTTGCACCTGTTCAGATTGAATTAATTACGGTTTCGGAAAATCATTTGAAGTACGCTGAAGATTTGAAAAATAAATTAATTGATTCCGGTTTCAGAGTTGATATTGATAAGCGTAACGAAAAATTAGGGCGTAAAATTCGAGATGCTCAATTACAAAAAGTCCCGTATATGTTGATAATCGGCGATAAGGAATGCGAAAATAATTTAATGTCTGTTCGTGAACGTTCAAAAGGCGATCTTGGCAGTATGAATTTTGAAGAGTTTAAAAATTTGTTGAATCAGGAGTTTAACCCAATTCACTAAAATATAAAAATATAAAAAATAAAAAGTCCCGGCGAAATTTTACCGGGATTTTAATTCAGAGATTTTTTACGCATTCCGCCCAAAACTCTGCAGCATTTGAATTTCCCATTAAATTTTTTGCGCTCGTCAATCTTGAATCTATTTCATTTTTAAAATTTTCGTCTGTTAAATATTTTTCCAGCTCATTTACAATTTTTTCGGGCTGAGCATCACCGCAAATTAATTCCGGGTATATCGGTTTTACACTTAAATAATTCGGGATCGAAATTTTTTTTACGTGAACCAGTTTTTTTAATAGCCAATGTGTAAATTTTTTCATGTTGTAAATTACTACCATGAATTTATTTAATAACATCGCTTCAACTGCTACAGTTCCGGACACTCCTGCTACTGCCAAAGCTCCCGACATTAATTCGCGTCCTTCATGTTCCCAAATGTCATATTTATATTTTGAAACTTTTTCACGCAGAATCTGAGCTAAATCATCCGACAATCCCCGCGCAACCGAAAATACCGGCCTGTAATTTTTTTCTCGTAATATTTCAGCCGTCTTTAATAATATTTCCAAATGAAATTTTATGTCATATGCTCTGCTGCCGGGCATTAAAGCGATTACGGGATCATTTTTAAATCTGGTCGTAAATTTTTCGGTGAGCTTGTAATTTTTTAAGTCATGTACTAACGGGTGGGCAGTCCAATAAGATTTTGCACCGTGAGAAATTAAATACTCGTGCTCGAAATAAAATAAAGGCAGGCAGAAATCATAATCACGAATTAAATTTTTAACCCTTCCACTGCGCCACGCCCATACAGTTGGAGGCACTAAAGAAATTATTTTCCCGGAATATCCGCAACGCCTTAAATTTTTGGCAAGCATTAAATGGAAGTCGGGACTATCAATTAAAATTACTGCTACAGGATTTTTTTTTAAAATTTCGCGGGTCATGTCTTTTTTTAATTTAAATATTCTCGGTAATGCTGGAATAATTTCTATAAACCCCATTAATTTTAATTCGTCATAACTCCATGTAACAGTTCCGCCTGATTTTTCCCCGTTAATTCCCATCATTCCCCATATTTCTAAATCTGGAATTAATTTTAATATTTCCCGTATAAAATCACCCGCATAAATATCTCCGCTAACTTCTCCGCAACTTACAAAAATATTTTTATTATTCATGATTTATATTTATATCCCGAACACTGCAATTTTATATTTGTCTGCAAGATTAAAAAATTTTTCCGGCTCAAGTATTAAAGTGCGCCCGGATTCAACAGCTAAACATGTTAAACCAGCTTCGTGCATTCCGTTAAGAGTTACAGGCCCAACGGTCGGCAAATCGTAACGTAAATCCTGATCTTCTCGCATCATTTTTATTAAAACCCCGTGATGTATCAAACTCCCAGCGCGCTTTATCATCATGTCAGTCCCTTCCATCGCTTCGACTGCAACAACCGCACCATCAGCAATTATTACACCCTGCCCAAATGAACACGGCAAAGTTATTTTTAAAATATTTTTTCCGCATTCAATGTCTTTAAATTCTTGTTCGTTCGGTTTTCGTAAACTTAATTTCCCGGCTGAAGCTAAAAATTCCGGTAAAATCTGCCAATATGGAATAACTTTTAATCCTTCGCGCTCAAAAATTTCAACAACTGCACCCAGTAATGAATGATCATCTCTTAAACTGTTTTTTATAACTTGACGGGATAATTTATCAAACAATAACGGCAGTAAATATAATACCTTTTTTGAAATTCCTCCGGCCATTATTAAGGTATCAGCTCCCCATGATTTTATTTCCCGTAGACTTCTGCTTATTAATGGAGCTTTGAAACTTATTAATTTATCCGCATAAGGTCTCAAAATTTCCGGGTCATCTCTTATCGCAAGTATTAACGGCTTCGAGCCTTCGTTTTCAAATAATTTTTTTGCGATCTCTACTGGTAATAATCCATTCCCGGCGATTAATGCAATTTTCATTTTAAATTCTGTCAACCCTCAAAGAAAAATATACTGCTAAAACAGCAAATACTATATTTGGACACCAGCCAGCTACAAACGGCGGAATATTCCCGGATTCCCCAAACGCCCGGCATAACGACATAACTACATAATACGCAAATACAATAACGACACTTATACCAAATCCAACACCACCGCCCGAACGTCCCCGCCTCGAAGCTCCAAACCCAGCACCTAAAACCGCCATTATTACGCACGCCCAAGGCACAGCAAGTTTTAAATGAAACATCACCCATAATTTTGATAAATCAGCACCGCCAATCCCGTCAGCATTTTTAATATATGTCCATAATTCATGCGCACTCATATCCGAAGGCTTCCGCGTGCTTCTCTCAAGTTGTGCCGGCGATAATCCTAAAGCTAATTTTTGCCGCTCAAATCTCAATAATAATTTTACTTCGCCTTCATCGTTCATCGTGTAAATTCTTCCGTCCTCGATCCACCATTGCATATCTTTATATATTCCGCTCTTCGCTGTTATAGTGTTCGATAATATTCCATCTTCAAAGTCATTTAAAATTATTCCGCTCATTATGCCTTTATTAGTGTCGAGCTGATCTATATAGAGAACCCGTTTTAATTCTCCGCCATGCTCCTCGCGTAAAAATACTTTTTCTTGAACAGCTGAAGCCTGATTTTTCATGATTTCATATTTCATTAATTTATCTGCCGCAATTGAAGCCATTGGGACAAAAGTTTCATTTAAAAATAATGCTGTCACCGCTATTAAAACCGAAACCAAAAACACAGGGCGCAAAATTCTCATGAATGGAATGCCTAAAGATTTTAAAGCTATTAACTCACTCGAAGAATTTAAAGATGACATCCCCAACAATGTCGCCAATAATGAAGCCATCGGAATCGTTAATAAAATTACTTCAGGCAGTCTGTAAAAAAATAAACGCGTCACTACACTTAACGGAATCCCCTGCTGTATTATTAATTTAGCAGCTTGAAATAATAAATCTCCCGCAACAAATATTAATACAAAAATTAATACGCCAAAACAAAAAGGCCCGGCAGCTGAACCAATTATTAATTTATCCAGTAATCTCGATCTCATAATTTATATTTTTATTTATATTTATACTTATACTTCTCCGCTAAGTGCTTGAGCCGAATATTTACGGGTCATTGCTTCGCGTAAAGTCTCCACGAATTCCCGTGCAGTCGGCATCGTATCGCTCATTTCTCCATCAACTGAATTTGTGACGTGCATTATTGTTGCGTGTAAAAGTGATTCATAATTTGAAGCCAATGCGTTTATAAGTGACAGATGTCTCTCTACAACAGTTTCGGCCATTGTCGGCGAACATTCGGACAAAATTATTAACACTTGCATATCATCAAATTCAAAAATTGTATCTGAAATTCTTATGTCCTTTTTTATTAATCTGCAGTATGCTATAAACGCTTCATGATATGGAGTCATATCTTCATCCGGTAATAAATTCGGAAATACTACACGGATCAAAACTCCAGTTAATTCACGCTTATAACGTCCAGCCCTGTATAAATCTTCATCGAGCCGTATCAAACCGTAATTATATGTATGTAAACCTGTTTCAGGATCACGTAACATCATGGCCGAAGCATCGAGCTGTCCATTTTCTTCCGTTTCGTCTGCATCGTCACTGCTAGTCGGCAGAGCTTTATCCTTAAATTCAAAATAATATCTTTTGCCGTCATCGAGTTCTTTTCGTGAAATGTCCCAAAATTTTTCGTTTATTTCAACTGAACGACCTACGGGGCTGAAAAAATCTGACACTGGTTTATTTAAAATATTTTCTCGCTGAACATCTAAAACTTCCGCCATCTCTTCAGAAATATTTAAAATTATTCCTGCTGAATCAGTTATTACAAATTTTACGGGAATTTTTTTTACATCGTTCTCGATTCCGCTGCCAGCTTCCGAAGCGACGTGCGATGATTGATTATAAATTACAACGAGAGCGATCGCACCGCATACAGATAAAACTACTCCGAGCCATTCAAACATACGCGTCCCATATGATAAAGCCATCGGACATAAAATAATGCCTTGCGCTAATGCCTGTAACGGTATTAAACCCCCTGTTAATCCATTCATGTTAAACAAGCCGTATAAAACAGACATAACTATAAATAACATCCAGACCATTGCCCAAATTGACAGGTCTATATCTCCACCAGGAAAGCCCCCGCCTAAAAGTCTAGCGAGAGCCACCGTTAAAATTGCCATAACTGGAGGAATTGTGAACCAGCCCAAAATATTCGAGCCGGTTTTTTTTATATTGCTAGCGTTTAAATTATTCATGACAGTATAAAATTAAAATTATCTGTATCCGAGTTCTTCGCCTTGAGGATAGGTCAGCGCAAAATCTACAATTATCTCGGAACTTTTACCAGCCGGAATTTCTAACTCCCAAGTTAATATTTTTTGGGCGCTTAATTCTTTTTGTGCTGGAGTAATTTTTTTAATTTCAAGTTTAATTTTTTCATCAGTCGGAATCGGTAAACGATCTTTAACAATTATTTTTCTGGTTGAATCCGTGCCGTTGTTGATTATTAATTTATATCCTGAAGTTAAAACTCCGCTGAACCATGATGTACCAGTTTTTTCGATTATAGGTTCTTTCTTAATTGTAATTTGATCTATATAGCCAAATTCTATTTTATGTTGGGCCTGTTTGGATTCAGTTAAATTAATTTTTCCAGCTGGACGGCCGTCAATAAATAATTCTGTCATGGCCGGTATTAAACGTTTTGAAGCCGGATCGAGTTCTGCAATTATCCAAGCATCCCGCCTCAATTCCGGGATTAATAAAATTTTTGCTTCGCTCTTAAAATTGCTGGCTTCATAGAGTTCTATTTCAAGATTTAATTTATTTCCGTCACCCGTAATATTTGCTTCCGCCTCAATAACCCAGTCCGATAAAGATTGCGAAACGGTTGGAGCTGATCTCACGGATGACTCTTCAACAGCATACTCATCAATTCCTGAATCCATCGCGCTTTTTCTGTAAAGTGCCCTTGAGGAATTTCTCTCACTTCTTTCAACCTCTTCCCTGCGCCTTGAAGCTGCTGGCGGTACATTTTTGGGTTTAATGAAAACTCTCACGGGTCTCAAATCCGGCGTTGTAATTTTTCCGTACGGGTCTTTTGTGTGTAAAATTATTTCTCCCTCATAATTTAAACCAGTTTTCTGAAAAATTTCCGTATACATATGATTTTCAATTTCGCCAGTTTCAGAATTTAAATACATAAAATATTTTGGAGTCCAGCCGGCAAAAGTCGTAAACGTCTCAAGCGTTACAGTATCTTCAGCTTTACCGGTCACAACGAGTGAATATTTTGCGCGCCCCGGTTTTTTTGGATTATATTCGGATTCGAGAGCCTCTAAAATTTCGCGCTCGTTCTTTAAATCTTCCTGCAGGTCTCTTAAATCGCTTTCAGTTCTGTAACGTAATTTTTGAGCAGCCGGAATATATTCGAGCATATTTTTAGGGTCAGCCTTTTCCGGGTCATAATCGTTTAAAATTTTTATGGTCTGTTCGAGTGAATTTTTACGCGCTTCTAAATCTTCAACGGTTTTTATTTGGTCATCGAGTTTGCTTTTTAACTCTTCCAAAAATTCCGGAGTCCATTCCGCGCGGGTTTTTGTAAAAATTTGTACTCCTGCACCGTTGCCACTCGTTATAATAGTTTTGTCTTCGAGAAATGCGCCAGGTAATTCGGTATTAATTTCTCCGTCGGAATTTGGATAAACTTCAAATGTGAATTTTGCCCCGGACGGATAAAAATCAATTTTAGTGATCTTAAACGGTTCATCAGGTTCGGTAATATCTTCAACAGTTATACTCTGAATAACCGCACCATATGAAGCAATTGAAAAAATAAAAATTGAAGTTAATATAAAAATTGCAGTTAGGAAATTTCGCATAAAAAAATTACACGCTCCTTTTAAAAAATTAAATATGTTTATTATAATGTATAAAATAAAAAAATAATTTACGCCCTGTTATAAAATCTCATTTGGTGTAAAATCTAATCTGTTTAAAAATTTTTTTTGACGGTGTATATTTTTTTGTGTTAATCTGAATCGCTGAAAAATTTTAAATTTTTAAATTTGAATTTGAATTTATAAAGCATATCGGAATATAAAATAAATAATTTAGTAAATAAAAATATCTGGATGGGAGGCATTTTTTTTACAAATGGATAGCAGCCTATTAATAGATTTCAATGGCACTTACGGTCAGTTTAATGTTAGAAGGGTATACGGTGATGATTATCATAGCTCCATCCAGCTACAACAAACAGGCGAAGCCCCGCAGTTGTCATTTGAAAATATTTTGGAGCAGTCATTTAAACAAGTTAATAAATTACAGCTTGAAGCAGATAAAAAAGTACGAGACCTCGCAATCGGTGACGTAAATGATATTTCAGAAGTCGTCCTCGCAACTTCCAGAGCTGATACAGCATTAAGATTATTAATGGAATGCCGCAATAAATTTCTTGACGCATATCAAGCTTTATCACGAATTACAGGCTAATAAATAAAATATCATGGAGAATTTAAAACGCTGGTGGAGTTCGTTTTTAACATTATGGTCATCGTTAAAAGTTTGGCAGAGGATTTCGCTAGTTTTGGCCATAATTTTAATTTTTGCAGTTTTAGGAGGCTTAATATTTTTTTCAAGCCGTACAGATTTCGAGCCTTTATTTGCTGGTTTGAGCGTTGAAGATCAGGCGGCTATCGTTGATTATTTACGCGAGAATAATATTCAGTATAAAGTCGATCCCGGTGCAAATGCAATTTTAACGCCAGCTAAATCAGTTTACGAAACTCGTTTAACCCTCGCGCAAATGGGACTGCCTAAGGGTGGCAGCACTGGTTTTGAAATTTTCGACGATTCAAAAATGGGCATGAGCGAATTTCAGCAAAGAATCTCATATATAAGAGCCATCGAGGGAGAATTATCCAGAACGATCACTCAAATGGCTCAAATTGAAGCCGCGCGAGTTAGTGTAGTAATTCCTGAACAGCGGTTATTTTTGGAACAGCAGAAACCATCAACAGCTTCAGTGTTATTACATTTGAAGAACGGTGCGAATTTAGGACAAAACCAAGTAAAAGCAATAATACATTTGGTGGCGCATAGTGTAGACGGTTTGAACCCTTCTGAAGTAACTGTCGTTGATACGACCGGGAGAATTTTATCTGATATGGTTTCGGACAGCATGATTTTATATTCAAATGACGGCAAAAATTCTATTACTAGCGTTCAGCGTGAACTCGAAAGACAATACGAGAATGAACTTGAACATAAAATTAAAGTGATGCTCGAACATGTTTACGGACCAGGCAGCGCAGTCGTTAGAGTTAAAGCGGATTTGGATTTTGATAAGAAAACTACATCATTTATTGAATATACTCCGAATCCTGACACCGGCACAGGCGTTCCCCGCAGCAATGAACGAATGGAAGAAAGTTATACAGGACAAAGCCAGCCAACTGATGGAACTCCGGGAACTACGACAAATATACCAGGTTACGCGATAAATCAATCAACAGCCGAAAGCGAATACAGCAAAACAACTGCCACAACAAATTACGAAATTACAACCAGAAAAGGCGATCAAACTATAACACCAGGAGGAATTAAAAGGCTGTCAGCTTCTGTTTTAATTGATGATCCAAAAGGCGATATTGATAATTTAAGGCTCGAAGAATTGCGTGAAATAATTTCTTCTGCATTGGGTTTAAATACTCAGCGCGGAGACAGTTTAGTTGTTCGGGCTTTGAAATTTTCTACAGCATTTGCCGACAGCATGGCCGAAGAATTACGGCGCGATCGTATGCAGAGAATAATTTCTGTTGCGGTCGGAATGGTAACAATAATTTTATTTGCTCTCGGTATGCTTTACTGGTACATAAGAAGAAAACGCGCAAAACTCGCTGTACAGGAAATAGAAGCAGAAGCAAAGAAAGTCCCGACCATTCAAGAAATGTTAACATCGCCGGATTTGTTAGCGTTTCAGGGTGAAATGGCTGTGTTAGAAGAACAGTTAAAAGCTTATGCGAGAAATCATCCTGAAGAAATTGCAAATCTCGTTAATGAATGGCTGTCAGCAGATTAAAATTTAAAAAGGGAGGTGCGTTAAATGGCAGTCGCAAAAGATAAAGAATTATCGGGCCGCGAAAAAGCTGCGATATTATTAGTTTCACTCGGCAGTGATGTAGCTCCGGAAGTTTATAAGAAATTGGACGATGCTACGATCGAAATGATCACGCTCGAAATTGCAAATTTAAAAAAAGTTCCGCCCGACGTTAAATTAAAAGTTTTGAAAGAAGCTCAGGAAATTTTAATGGCACGCGAGTTCATGGCACGCGGAGGAGTTGATTACGCCCGTGATGTTTTGGAACGAGCACTCGGCCCGGAACGCGCACAAAGTTTACTGGACAGAATTACTGCAAGCTTACAGGTCAGGCCGTTCGATTTCATGAGACATACTGACGCAGCTCAAATTTTAGGATTTATTCAGAACGAACATCCGCAGACAATTGCGTTAATTTTGTCATATCTCGAACCGCAGCAGGCAGCTATGATATTAAGCGGATTGAGTCCGATAATGCAGGCCGATGTAACAAAACGTATCGCAAATATGGACAGAATTACACCGGAAGTTTTAAGAGAGGTCGAGAGAGTGCTTGAACGTAAATTAAGTAGCGTAATGGGTCAAGACTTTACGGTCGCCGGAGGTATTGATGCGGTCGTCGCGATCGTGAACAGCACTGACAGAGCTACGGAACGGAATATTATGGAGTATCTCGAAGAAAATGATCCGGAACTCGCTGAAGAGATTAAAAAGAGATTATTTGTATTTGAGGATGCTATGAGACTCGATGACAGATCGTTACAGAGAGTTTTACGCGAAGTCGATTTAAAAGAATTGAGCCTGGCTTTAAAAGGTGCGAGCGAAGATTTAAAAGCGAAATTTTTCAAAAATATGTCCAAACGTGCCGCAGAAATGTTGCAGGAAGATATGGATTTTATGGGGCCTGTACGCGTTAAGGATGTTGAAGAGGCTCAACAAAAAGTCGTAAACGTTATAAGGAGTCTGGAAGAACAGGGCGAGATCGTTATTGCAACTGGCGGAGGAGACGAACTGGTTGTCTAATCATAGAGTTTTCAGGACTGTAAGACTTCTGGATCAGACCGTTAAAATTGGAATTCTCGAAAAGGAGATCGAAAACGAAAGCGCAAATAATAATAATAATAATAAATCTCCTGAACGTGATTCAGTTAAGGCTGAAAATTTTAAAAGTTCTCAGAGCAATAACGATATTAAAAAAAGCGATTCCGATGGGATTAAGCCGAAAATAAAAATTCAGACTGATCCCGAAATTTTAAAACAAATTGAATTATTACAGGATAAATTAGCAGATGAAGAATTAAAAAACGTTGAATTAACCGAAGCCAAAAATAAATTGGAATCCGAAATTAACGGCGTGAAATTAGATTACGAAGGCAGAAAACGCGAACTCGAAAACAACGCCGCAGCTAACGCGAAAAAAATCGCTGACGAAGCTAAAAATAAAGGTTACGATGACGGATTTAAAAAAGGCCATAAAGAAGGAATCGATAAAGCACGCAAAGAAATTGAAAAGGAATATTTAAATAAATTCGCCGACCTAATGAAAATTATTGACAACGTCGGGGATAATTTGAACGAAAAATTTACAGAACTTGTAAAATTAAATCAGCCTAGATTAATTCGCGTTTGGACCGAAATGTTACGCAAAATGTTAAACAGACAGGTCGAATTAAATCCCGATACTATAGACGATGTTTTAACGGAATTATTGACGAGGTTAAGCGATAAAAATCAAATTATTATTTACGTTTCACCCGATGACGCTAAACATTTAGAGGCCGAGATCGATACGAAATTTCAGGAAGTTTTACGCGGAGTTAAGCGACTGGAAATTAAATCAGATAAAAGCGTCGACCCCGGCAGTTGCATCGTTGAGACTGGACTCGGAGTATATGACGCAAGATGGAAAACTCAAATGTCTCAAGTTGAAAGCGTCGTAAATAATATTTTTCAACAGATGATAAAAGATGAAAAAGACAACTGAAAAAAAACAGGAAAAACAGGAAAAAAATATTAAACCGCCGAAAAATTCAAAGCCAGATAAAAATAAAAATCAAGTTCACGAAATAGAAATTGACGAGCCTAATTTATTCCAAATGTTTGCGGTTGATTTATTGCAGGTTCCTCTTGTGAAAATCAACGGGAAAATTGTTCAGGTCGTTGGTTTGGTTGCAGAATCTCAAGGCCCGGATGTAAAAATCGGTGATTTATGTCATATACAATTCAGAGATGGCTCGCACGAATTAGATGCGGAGGTCGTAGGATTTCGCGAGGATAGAGTTTTATTAATGCCGCTCGGAGCTTTAAACGAAGTCGGGCCGGGCTGTGATGTAATTTCAACAAATAGACCGCTTGAAGTTCCTGTCGGTAATGCATTGCTCGGAAGAGTTCTCGACGGTTTAGGGAATCCGATCGATGATAAAGGCCCAATTATTGCCGAAGATTTTTATCCGTTATATGCAACACCTCCGCACCCTTTGCGCCGTAAAATGGTCGACACTCCTTTATCTGTTGGGGTTCGAGTTGTTGACGGAATGTTGACGCTCGGAAAAGGTCAGCGAATTGGAATTTTTGCAGGTTCGGGCGTTGGGAAAAGTACACTGCTCGGAATGATGGCGCGTTATACAACAGCAGATGTAAATGTAATTTCTCTGGTTGGTGAACGTGGACGCGAAGTCCGGGAATTTATTGAGCGAGATCTCGGCCCTGAAGGTTTAAAACGTTCGGTGTTAGTTATAGCGACTTCGGATCAGCCTGCTTTAATTCGTTTGAAATCGGCCATGACTGCGACAGCTATAGCAGAATATTTCAGAGATCAGGGAAAAGATGTTTTATTAATGATGGACACTGTTACGAGGGTTGCACGCGCTCAACGTGAAATCGGTCTGGCAATTGGTGAGCCTCCTGCTACTAGAGGTTACACGCCTTCAGTTTTTGAGATGCTGCCGAGATTGTTGGAACGCGCTGGAGCTGGAGAAACCGGGAGCATAACCGGAATTTATACGGTTTTAGTCGATGGCGATGACATGAACGAACCTGTAGCGGATAATGTTCGGGGAATTTTGGACGGTCATATTGTTTTGTCGCGTAAAATTGCGGCGAGGAATTTTTATCCGGCGGTGAGCGTTTTGGATAGTGTCAGCCGTGTAATGCCGGTTTTAGTTTCGCGTGAACATTTGGATGCAGCCGGGCGCGTTAGGGATTTATTAGCGACTTATGCGGAGTCCGAAGATTTAATAAATATTGGTGCTTATAAATCCGGCTCAAATCCTCGCGTTGACTGGGCGTTAGAAAATATGTCGGATGTCAGAAATTTTTTATCTCAGCGCGTTGAAGATCACACAACTTTTGAAGAGACTGACAACAGATTATTAAATATTGCGAAATATCCGGAAAATATAAATTAATATAAATATAGATTAATAAATTTTTATCTGTAATAAAATCATTTCGGAATGTAAAATTTTATTCAGGGGTTCACGATATTTATTATAAATTTATAAATTAATTTGATCCTCACGAATATTTTTATTATTTTTGTCACGCAAATTTTAAAAGGAGGCTAATTAATTGCAGGAAAGAATTTCAAGATTCAACAGAATTTTAAAGATCCGCGAAGATTACAGACGGGACGAGCAGGCCGTTTTAGCTTCTGAACGCAACGAGGAACGACTTGTATTAAATCAGCTGGACGTGTTAGCAAACGAAAAAGCTAAAGCAATAAAAGATTTTAGCAGGACCGGCGAGAAAGTTTTATCAAGTAATGAATTATGGTTTCAGCGTCAATTTATTTCTGCGATTGATTCTGACATCTCAAAGAGCAATGACTCATTAAAAGATGTGCGCACCAGAATAGCAGGGACTGAAGCGAGACTTGTAGAACGTCATAAGGACGTGAAAATTATGGAGACATATATTGATCATTTGAAACAGAATGATTTTCAGGAAAATTTATTACTCGAACAAAACGAACTCGATGACGTTGCTACGATGCAATATTCAAGAATAAGATTAACGAACAGGAGAAATTAAAAAAAATGCCCGGTGCAGATTTATCAGGAATGCAAAGAGTTTTAGGACGCATCGAAGAAATAAAAACTCAAACTACAGCGGCTTTCAGAAATGCTCAAACAATTAACGGCGATCCAGGAAAAAATAAATTTATTGATGTCCTGAACAAGGCAAAAAACTCAGTTAAACAAGTTGCTTTATCAAATAAAACGAGTTACGAAGAATTAAAAGAAGTTATAGACAAATACGCCGATAAATATAACATGGATCAGGAATTAATTCGCGCGATGATTCAAGTTGAGTCCGGCTGGAACACTGATGCAGTTTCAAATAAAGGCGCACTCGGTTTAATGCAGTTAATGCCGAAAACTGCCGCAATGTTAGGCGTGAATCCAAATGACCCAATACAAAATTTAGAGGGCGGAATAAGATACATTTCAGATTTAACCGATAAATATAGAGGCGACATTGAAAAAGCTTTGGCAGCTTATAACGCTGGTCCGGCTCGTGTTGATTCGGGACAAATTCCTGAAGTGTCAAAACGTTATGTAAAAAATATCATGTCGATATATAACAAATTAAGGAGTGCCAGTTAAAAAAATGGCTGATGAACGTAATGATGATTCTTTACAGGAAATAGCCGCAGCTACATCATCGAGACGAAATAATAATAAAAAAAAGCAGCATGGGAAATTAACATTATTTTTCTGGCTTGTATTATTGGCTTTGGGAGCTGCTACGGGGCTGCATTTAAGCGGAATTTGGGATGGCCGTCCATTATTCTGGAGCATTATTCCGAGAATTCCTTATGTTGGCGGCAGGTTAGCGAAATTTTTCCAAGTTCCAGAACGTTACGCAATGACAATTAATGCGAGGCGTGCGCTTGAGCTTGAGGAATGGCAGAGGAGGCTCGATGAACAGGAACGCAAAATAGCAGAAGACGATGCCGGACGAGAAGAACAATATGAAGCGATGCAAAAATCTATTACGACATATTCGAGGGATTTGTTATTGCGCGAGAGAAAAATAAGGGAGCGCGAGGCAGTTCTTAATGCAGAAAACGGCGGAGGACCTACAGCAAGTGAACAGGAAATGATGAACCAGGTCGCTCGAACTTATCAGGATATGTCTGCCCGCAGTGCTGCTTCAATTGTGAACCAGTTGCGCGATAATTTGGCCGTTGAACTTTTGATGAAATTACCGAATGATGTAAGGGCTTCAATTATGAGCAAGATCAGACCGCAAAAGGCTTCCAGATTAACCGAGCTTATGTCGCACCCAAGACGTTAAATTGAATTGAGGATGATTTTAAAATGGCTCTAGATGTTTCCATATTTTTACAGCTTCAGTCTAATAATAAAATTAATAGTTCGCAGGAAAATAATAATTTAAATTCTCAGAACGGGAATAATAATTCATTTGAGAGTTTGTTCTCAAAAATTAATAATAATAATAATAAAATTCCTGATGAAAATATTAATAATGTCCGCGAAAATAATAATAATTTGAATTTGATCCGGAGCAATAGTAATAATAATTTAATTTCCGGTTCGGTTCTTGATGCCATAATCCCGGACGAAAATAATATTAATGATGCTTCAGACTTAACACAAGAAAATAACGAGCAGAATATTAATTTTAATTTCAAAAATAATTTATTGGGTTCGATTAAAAAATTTTTGTCTGATTCCGGGAAATCTCAGGACGAAATTAATAACATCGAGGATCAAATTAATAATTTAATTGACGAATTTATTAAAGACCCCGAACATGACGCGGAAATTTTAAAAAGTAACTTCGCCGAAGTTCTAAATAAAAATAATTTGAGTGAGCAGGACGAATTAAATTTAAATTTGCCGGATGAAATAAAAAATATTATTGACGAGTTTAATTTTAATTTTGATTTTGCCGGCCATGAAGTTAAGAGCGGCGATGAAAATAAAAACAAGCTCGAAGCGAAAAATAATAATGACGATGAAAATTTAAATGATGATCCAGACGAAAATTTAAATAATTTAAATGCGAATAATAATTTAATTTCGGGATTGGTTCAGCAGGAAAATTCAAAAATTAATGCCGAAAATAATGACGAAAAAAATTTAAAAATTTCGCACGAAAAATCCGCAAAAAATTCAGTTGTTGAGCTTGATGATGAATCTGAAAATGTGCCTGTAAATGTGCCTGTAAAAAATGAGGATTCCAACGATGATCCGGAAGCGTTTAGAAAAATTTTGACAAGGGAGAATAATAACTCAAATAATAATAATGTCAACAATGAAAACGAGAACGATGACGAAAATAATAATTTTGGAAATGATTTTTTAAGGCTGAACGAAAATAATAATAATAATAAAAATTCCCGCTCGCAAAATAATAATAATGATTCGCGCAAAAATAATAATTTAAAAAATAATAACGTTTCAAGTTACGATTATAATAAAAATTACCGCGCAGAAAATTCCCGGAATGATTTTCAAACATTTTTCGAAGGGGTTTTAAATAATCGCCGCACGGTTTCACAAGAAATTTCAGCACCTTTAAATTTGAGGAGTAATTTTAATTTTAATCAGGCTGAAACATTGCGTGAAGGTTTTGTAAACGTCGTGAGATTTATACGGGCTGACGGACTTCAAAAAGCAAATATGATAATTGATCCGCCGGCTTTGGGCAGAATTTCGGTTGAATTGACCTCTACAACTTCGGGAGTGGAAGCAGCGTTAAAAGTTTCGAGCGAGCAGGTTAGAATTTTAGTGCAGAGCCAGATCACTCAAATACGCATGAATTTATCTCAGCAGGGCGTACAAGTTACGGAATTTTCGGTAGATGTTCAGCAGGATAATTCTCAGAATAATAATAATAATTCTGGTCAACAAAATGATCGCGGACAATATTTTAATTTTAATCAAGATGATGATGAATCCGAAGAATTTAGAATTGATCTTGAAGAGGGGTTATTATATTGGCTTGCGTGATATAAAAAAAATTTTAGAACGGGAGGAATTTTAAAATGTCAGTTACAAATGTAGGCGCAACATATTCGGCGGCTTCGAGTACATCAAATTCAAGTGCTGTAACTACGGCAGCTAATAATGAACTCGGTAAAGATGCATTTTTAAAATTATTAATTGCAGAGCTTCAAAACCAGGACCCAACTAACCCAATGGAAGACCGTGAATTTATTTCACAAATGGCGACGTTTTCAAGTTTGGAGCAAATGCAAAATATTAATAGCACTTTGCAGTCAATGGCTGAAGCTAATAAATTTAGTGCAGTAAGTTATATCGGCAAAGCTGTAGCATTTACGACGGGCGAGGGCGAAGATGCAAAACAGGTTGCGGCGATCGTAAATTCTGTATGGTTTGATCCTGATCAGGGTGCGATACTTGACACGACTGAAGGAGAAATCCCATTGAGTCAAGTAGAAGGAGTTTCAGAAGTTTAAATTATGCCGGAAATTTTACGATAATGAAATTAAAATAATTAAATAAAATTTTCAAGGGGGCATAAATAAAATATGATTAGATCATTAATGACGGCAGTTACAGGAGTTCGAGCGCACCAGACGATGCTTGATGTAACTGGGAACAATATCGCAAATGTAAACACTGTTGGATTTAAAAAGGATTATACAATTTTTTCGGACTTGATGTATCAGACGCAGAAAAGTGCTTCAGGTGCAGGCGATGAACTTGGAGGAATTGATCCGGCTCAGGTTGGACTTGGAGTAAATGTTACGGCGATTGAAACAATTTTCACGCAAGGTTCAGCGTCATATACTGGGAGTGCTTCGGATATGATGATACAGGGTTCAGGGTTTTTTGTTTACAAGAGTGGCACCTCAGAAGTTTACAGCAGGTCGGGCGCAACAGTCCGCGATGAGAATTCGGATTTAGTTTTATCTGGTTCAGGATATTATTTGCAGGGCTATGAAATAACAGAAGACCCATTAAACACCGGCGAATACGTTCGAAGTAGCGAGTTAAGTAATATAAATGTTCCAGTCGGGAAAAAAATTGAGCCTAGAGCAACAACAGAAGTTCAATATCAATGTAATTTAGATTCTCGGACCGATGCATATTTGCCGTATGGATTTATGGATTTGCCGTTAAATGCTTATACAGGTTGGACGGGCAATGATTCCGGAACAGCAAAAGTTTCAATAGATGGATTTGACTGCGATATACGATATAAATCACTTTCAGATCTTCCGTCAGGTAATTCGGCTGGCGATGACGGCTCGAATTATCTTGAAATATATATTGACGATGGAATTGAAGCGGGAGACAAACAAAAAAGTATAATTTTTGACATGAGAGATATTGACAGCGGAACGGGCCGCCCAAGTCTTTCATGCAGAACTGAATTTATAAACGTTGGATCAGCTTCTGAGGGTGGAGACATGCCGCAGTTATCAGTTGTATATGATGATGATACCGGGACTTTAAAATTATTTAACGAAGATTCGGAAGTAGTATTTGAAACGAATTTAGCTGAACGCATGAATTATAAATCATTCGTATTAACTGACAGGTCGACCAATCCGAGCACGACATATCCGGTTATAGCAGAATTTGATGAGAGCGTTGTAAATAGAGAATTTTCCGGCGGAAATGCTTCGGACATGTCAAAAACTTTAACGACTTTAACGATGTGGTATCCAAATCCTGAAGCGGACGGAGAAGAAGGCGGAGGAGTCGTGAAAATGACGGCGCAGGTTTATTTGAATCCTGATGGAACTTTTACGGTTCCTGCTTTGCCTGAGAATACTGACGCTAATGGAGATTTATATATACCGATCGAGGGAACTTTACCCGGAGCATTTAACGAAAATCAGGGCATAAGATTAAAAGTTTCAGATGATGGGACTTATTTGGATTTTCAGCAGGCTTTGGACCCGGCCAACCCGGTAAAATTTGAGAGCGTTGCGCAAATTAATATTGGTGGTTATCACTCCGTCAAAAAAACTATTTATGATGACAATGGAAATGAACACACTCTCGAAGTAAATTTTAAAAAGCTGACGACAAACCGCTGGCGCTGGGAGGCTTATATAGTTGAGACTGATTCAGATGGGAATGAATCGTACAGCAATATAATTCCCGATCCGCATGCTGGAGAAATTGAATTTAACGGGGCAGGTCTTATTCAAAACGCAGTGACCAGCGATAACACCAGACACGGAAATAATGATGAATCAAATGCCCGCGTAGAAATTGATATCCCATTCAGTTTAAACGGTCAAAGCAACTCGACAGTAACTTTAAATTTTGGTGGCAGCGGAGAGGCTTTAATGGGTATAACTCAATTTGCTTCAACGACGACAACAAAAGCAATTTATCAGGACGGTTACACGATGGGAATTCTTGAAAAATTTTCGATTGGTGTTGATGGGACTGTGACCGGGACGTATTCAAACGGCAAAAATATTCCGATGTACAGAGTTGCGCTGGCCATGTTTGCAAATGAACAAGGTCTCGAAAAAATTGGTGATAGTTTGTTCAGTGCTTCTGTTAATTCCGGTGTAGCGAATATTGACCCGGCAAACTCAAACGGAAAAGGCTCGATCATGTCTCAAAATTTAGAAATGTCGAACGTCGATTTAACGGAAGAGTTTACGCATTTAATTATTGCTCAGAGGGGATTTCAGGCGAACGCCAGAACGATTACAACGAGCGATCAAGTTTTGGAAGAGGTTGTAAATTTGAAGAGATAATAATTTTTTATAAATATAATTTTTCCTCTGGAATTTTAATTTTAATTTTTATTTTTATTTTTCTGGAGGAAAATTTTTTTATGTGTATTTATAATTTATGCACAGTAAAAATTTTTTAATTCAGGGAGTTTTTTTATATTTATGGACATTCAATATTTATTATTTTTGCAGGATTTCAGAAACGGAATCGATAACGCTTTAACGCCTTTTATGGAATGGGTTTCACTTTTTGGAATTACGTATATAATGCTCCTTCCGGTTTTTGTATATTGGTGTTTGGATAAACGTAAAGGTTTATTAATTTTTTCGGCGTTGAAAATTAGTCACACTTTAAATTCAATCGTAAAATTAACGGCGTGCGTATATCGTCCTTGGATTCGGGATGCGAGAATTATTCCGGCAGGTGATGCGATCAGAACTGCGACAGGTTATTCATTTCCAAGCGGACACACTATGATGGCAACGCCTATATATGGCGGTCTTGCGTTGTGCAGTCAAAAAAAATATATTAAATTATTTTGGATTTTGGCAATTTTAGTAACTGGATTTTCTCGGAATTATTTGGGCGTACATACTCCGCAAGATGTTTTAGTTGGCTTATTGCTTGGAACTATATCAATATATATAGCGAACTGGGTTTTAAATTATATCGAGAATAGCGACAAAAAATTTTTTGCTGTAATGTTAATTTGTGCATTAGCCGGAGCTTTAACGCTTGTTTATGTAACTTATAAAAATTATCCGATGGATTATGTTGACGGTAAATTATTGGTCGACCCTGTTAAAATGACTCGTGATGCTTGGGGAGATGCAGGGGGTTTTATAGCATTTGCATTAATGTGGTGCATCGAAAAAAAATATATTAAATTCTCATCAACAGGTTTTAATTTAAAAGGGATTTTAATTAATTTAATTGGAATGTTGCCATTAATTTGGATGATCGGAAATCTAGAGGACATAACAACTGATATTTTTGGTTCACATCATGGCCGTTTGGCGTATCAGTTTATATTTTATTTTTACATAATGGTAATTTGGCCGCTGGTTATAAAAATTTTGACTGGCAATAAGAATAATAAAAATAAAGTTTAATTTTGTAAATTTCATAAAAAATCCCGGATTTTAAATTTTATTTCTTGATCTCCGGGAAAATTTTTTTATTTATAACACATCGTTCAGAACGCTTTTTAATATTTCTGCTGAAGACCGCAATTTTTTATTTTCTTCCGCGCTTAATCTTATCGGGATCAAATCTTCCACGCCATCTTTACCGACTATAGCAGGCATACTCAAACATACATCATTAATCCCATATGTGTCACGCATTAAACTTGAAATGGGCATCACGGATTTTTCATCGCGTATGATCGATTCAGCAATTTTTTTAATTGACATCGCTATCCCGTAATATGTCGCGTTCTTGCGTTTTATAATTTCGTATGCGCTGTTTCTTACGCTGTTTTCAATTTCTCTCATCGCTTCAACGTGATTAAAATGCCCGCGCATGTTACAAAAATCACTCAACGGAACTCCCGAAATATTTGCACTGCTCCACGTCGCAAACTCGCTGTCACCATGTTCACCAATTATAAAAGCGTGAATACTCCGGCTGTCAACTTTTAAATGTTCGCCCAATAAATATTTTAATCTCGCAGTATCAAGAACAGTCCCCGAACCTATAACATGATTTTCAGGCATACCGCTGAACTTTAAAGCCGTGTAAGTCAAAATATCCACCGGGTTAGCAACAACCAACATAACACCTTCGCAATGTCTTTTTGAAATTTCCGGCATGATGCTTTTAAATATCGCGACATTTTTTTTAACGAGATCCAAACGAGTTTCTCCGGGTTTTTGATTTGCTCCGGCTGTTACGACTATTACGGCAGCATCCGTCAAATCATCATAATTTCCGGCGTAAATTTGCATTGGCTTTGCTAACGGCATACCGTGCCCAATGTCTAGAGCTTCACCTTCCGCGCGGTCTTTATTCGCATCGAGCAAAACCATTTCCGAAAATAATCCGGACTGCATCAAAGCAAAAGCACCGGCCGAACCTACGAAGCCGCATCCTATTATTGCAATTTTTCTCAAATTCACCATTTTTACAAGTTCATAATATATTCAAGACATGTCCGAACACCGAACGCGCTCGCACCTTTTGAATAAATTCCATATTCTTTTTCATAAAAATCTGTCCCGGCTATATCCATGTGAGCATATTTAATTTTTGGGTCGACGAAATTCGATAAAAATAACGCCGCGAAAATTGCTCCGCCGTATCTTTGCCCGGAGTTAGTTAAATCCGCGAAATTTGATTTTAAACTCTCTGAGATATGTTCATCTTCATGAGGCATTCTCCAAAATCTTTCGCCTGAAATTTCTGAAGCATTTAAAATTTTTTCGGCGAGTTCATCATCCTTCACAAATAACCCAGCGCACCATTTTCCTAAAGCTACCGCACAAGCTCCCGTTAATGTCGCCATGTCAATTATTGCATCCGGTTTTAATTCGCTCGCTAAACTCAAAGCATCAGCCAAAACGAGACGGCCTTCAGCATCAGTATTATTTATTTCGACAGTTTTACCGTTGCGTATCCTGATAATATCATCAGGTTTATAAGCGCTTCCGGACGGCATATTTTCGGCACATGACAAAATTCCGTGTACTTCGATGTCTGGTTTTAATTCTGAAACTCCGCGCATTATTCCGAGAACGTTGCACGCCCCAGTCTTATCGCCTTTCATCGTCAACATGTAATTATCTGGTTTAATATTTAATCCGCCACTGTCAAAAGTTATGCCTTTGCCAACGAAAATAATTTTTTTACGTGCTTTACGAGGCTTATAAATTAAATGTATTAATCTCGGTGGATTTTCCGAACCGCTTCCAACAGCTAAAATTCCGCCCATATTCTCGGATTTTAATTTTTTTTCGTCCCAAATTTCGCAGGTTAAATTTTTCTCGTCTGCTAATTTCTTAGCTATTTCGGCGAGCTTAACAGGATTAATTTCGCAGCCTGGTTCGTTGGCTAATTCGCGGGAATAAATTTGAGATTTCGCGTAAACTTTTCCGTGTTCAATATCGGACTCGACTGAACTCAATAAAATTATTTCCTCAAGTGAGAACGGCTCATAATCTTCGGGTTTAGTTTTATATTTATCAAATTCGTAGCTTGATAACTCGGAAATTTCACCGAAAATTTTATTTAAGCCTGTATATTTTAAATGTCCCGTTAATAATAATACTTTTTTATTATGCTGCCTTCCGACCGTTCGCAATCCCCACGCTAAAGAATCACGCACCAAATTTGAATTTACGTTCTCAGCTTTTCCCAAGCCTATTAAATATAAATTATTTACGCTTTCATTATCATAAATTGGGACTCGCAATAAACTTCCTTTTTTGCCTGTAAAATCTTTTCTGGAGCGTATATCTTTTAAAATGCTGTTCAAATTCCCCAGCTCTATATTTTCCGGGAGAACATCGCCGTCTCCTTCGCGCATTGGAATTAAAACGGCAATATTCTTTAACTTAGCATTTTTTTTAAGCCTGCTGACCCGCATTAAATGAAGCCCTCTTCACAAATCCTGAGCGTAAACATCTGGTGCAGACTTTCATTTTTATATAACTTCCGTCGCCTGCATCGACCTTTACATTTTGTAAATTAATGAGCCAGCGTCTTCTAGTATGACGATTTGAATGGCTCACAGCATTTCCGGTAACTGGACCGCGTCCGCAACAATCGCAAAATTTTGCCATGATATAAAATTCCTCCTGATAAATATTAAATTTTTCACGGTCAAGAATTATACTCTAAAATTAAGCTAATTTATTATTTTTGCTACAGATTTAAAATCAAGCTCGTTATTTTTAACGTCAATTTTTATCTCTGATTTATCACGAATGCCTCCGGAAATTAAAGCGCGCGCAAGTTTAGTCTCGACATTATGCGTAATATAACGTTTTAAAGGTCTCGCGCCGTAAACTGAATCATATCCGGACGTAGCAATAAAATTAATTGCTTCATCGCTGAAATTTAAATTAATTTGCCGGTCGCTTAATCTTTCGTTCAGCCTCGATAATAAAATTTTCACGATCTTTTTAACTTCGTCCATGCTCAACGGCTTGAAAAATATAATGTCATCGATCCTGTTTAAAAATTCCGGCCTGAAAGAATTTCTCAAACTTGACATAACTTCCTCACGGGCACTCAATGACACAGCTCCATCTGATGTAATTCCGTTCAACAAAAATTCAGAGCCGATATTACTCGTCATGATAATAACCGTATTTTTAAAATCTATTAACCGGCCATGACTGTCAGTAATTCTGCCATCGTCCAAAACCTGCAACAAAATATTAAATACATCTGCGTGAGCTTTTTCGATCTCGTCAAATAAAATTACGCTGTACGGTTTCCGCCTGACTGCTTCGGTTAATTGTCCGCCTTCATCATAGCCAACATATCCGGGAGGTGCTCCGACCAATCTTGAAACTGAATGTTTTTCCATATATTCGGACATGTCTATGCGTATTAAATTTTCTTCGCTGTCAAATAATGCTTCAGCTAAAGTTCTAGCGAGTTCAGTTTTTCCCACGCCGGTCGGACCTAAAAATATAAATGATCCGATCGGTTTATTTGGGTCTTTAATTCCGCTTCTGGCACGTAAAACAGCATCAGCAACTAATTTAACAGCTTCATCCTGACCGACGACGCGTTTATGTAAAATTTCATCGAGCTTTAATAATTTTTCGCGTTCACCTTCTATCAATCTGGTTACAGGGATTCCAGTCCAACGGCTTACAATGTCGGCGATCTCATCTTCCGTAACTTCTTCGCGTAATAATTTTTTGGAGCTTGAATTTTGTGATTTTAAATTCTCTGCTTCATGTAAATTATTTTCGAGTTCGCGTAATTTTCCGTAACGTAATTCTGCAGCTTTATTTAAATCGTAATCGCGTTCGGCCTTTTCGATTTGGGATTTAACGTTCTCGATCTGCTTACGAATTTCGCGTATTCCGGAAATAGATTTTTTTTCAGCTTCATATTGAGCGCGGAGGGTATCGGCTTCGGTTTTAGCGTCCTGTAATTCCCTCTGTAAATTTTTCAATCTTTCACGTGAGATTTCATCATCTTCGCGTTTTAAAGCTGTCTCCTCAATTTCGAGCTGCATGACTTTACGTGAAATATTATCTAATTCTGAAGGCTGTGAATCAATTTCAGTTCTTATCATTGCGCAGGCTTCGTCAACTAAATCGATGGCTTTATCCGGTAAAAATCTGTCAGTAATATATCTATTTGAAAGAACTGCAGCCGACACTAGAGCATTATCGCGAATTACGACACCGTGATGAACCTGTAATTTTTCGCGGATGCCTCTTAAAATTGAAATTGTATCCTCAACAGAAGGCTGATCGACATCGACCGGCTGGAATCTTCTGGCGAGTGCAGCATCTTTTTCAATATATTTTCTATATTCGTCGACTGTTGTTGCTCCTATGCAATGTAATTCACCGCGCGCGAGCATTGGTTTTAACATATTGCCGGCATCAACAGCACCTTCAGCGGCTCCAGCTCCAACTATCGTATGTAATTCATCGATAAATAATAAAATTCTTCCGTCACTGTTTTTTACTTCGTTTAGGACTGCTTTTAATCTTTCCTCAAATTCCCCGCGAAATTTAGCACCGGCGATCAGCGATCCCATATCGAGAGCGAAAATGCTTTTATCTTTTAAACCTTCTGGAACATCTCCGCGCACGATTCTTTGAGCGAGTCCTTCGACAATTGCGGTTTTTCCGACACCTGGATCGCCGATTAAGACGGGGTTATTTTTAGTTTTACGCGACAAAATTCTTATAACTCTTCTGATCTCATCATCGCGACCGATAACGGGATCTAATTTATTATTTTTTGCAGCCTGAACGAGGTCGCGCCCGTATTTTTCGAGAGCCTGATAACTTGCTTCGGGGTCTGCACTTTGAACTCGTTGTGAGCCTCTTATTTCGTTGAGGGCTTTTAAAAATTTATCTTCAGTTATTCCGGCATTTTCTAAAATTTTATTTCTATCGTCCGTAATAATCGACAAAAATAAATGTTCAACTGAGATATATTCATCCTTTAAATTTTTTGCGCGTTCTTCAGCAGAATTTAAAACCCGGTTTAATCTTTGAGATATATAAATTTTCCCTTGTTCCACTCCGCTCCCGGTAACTCTTGGTAATTTTTCGAGAGCTTCAGTAATTTTTTCGTTGAGACTATTTATATTAATTCCGATTTTATTCAACAATTGAATTATTAAGCCATCGCGGTCACTCAACAAAGCTGATAATAAATGCTCTACATCGACCTGTTGATGATTATAACTTGATGCAATATTCTGAGCTTGTGCGAGAGCTTCCTGACTTTTTCGCGTTAATTTATTTATATCCATAATGATCACTTCCAGTTAATTTATATTGACTAATTGTGACCAAATTTTATTAACTGGAAATAATTTTGTCAAGTTTAGTTTAAATTATTATTTTATTTATACTTTAAATTCTTCCGGCCTTTTGCCATAACGAATTTTTCTCGGCAAATTATCATCGTATAAAAAATATTTATTCATTTGGGCGATGTGCTTTATAAAATTAATTTTCATTTCATCGGTCATTTTATTTTCAAGAGCATTTTTTATAACGGCCTCCAAACTTTCAAAATTAAAAGCCTCGTAGCAACAGCCTTTACCCCTTAATGACGTATATCCGAGCATTATTAAAGGTTTTTCTCGAATTAATGCTATATAACCTGTTGAGCTTAAAATCGTTATAGTTAAATCCGCATAATCAACCAGGTCATTAATATTACATGCTTTCACAATGTGAACGGATTTAGGCATCTCAGGAATTTCACAACCAAACATAAGAGGATGTATTTTATAAATTATTTCCCAATTATTTTTTAATGCGAGTTCACCTAAAATTTTAGCTGCTTCATTACTTGATTTTATGAAAGGAGATTCAAAATTTTTCACAACATCATCATATGGAAAAAGTCCGGCCTCGTAATCAAGTTCACCTGTATATAAAATTACGGGATGTTTAGGATTAAGATTCATTTTAAAATTATTTATCACATTATTTTCAGGTTGCTTATATCTGTTCAGCTTGCTTGATTGTAAAAATTTATAAACTTCCTGAGCATTTTTTATTTCATCCTGAGTAATTTCCAGCTTTAAAAATTCTTCGTAATTCTTTGCCGGGAAACTTTTACCCGTTTGGCCTCCAGCTGTAACAAAAAATGTGCCGGGAATTTGACCAGTTTCCATATAATTTACAGTCATGTTAAGTTCTTTTGCGACACAATTGACAATTCTGTGTAACCCTTGATATTCATTCCATGTAATAATTAACTTTGGTTTTAATATTTTAAATACTTGGGTTAAATATTCGTATGATTTAAGCACAAAATATTCTATAAAACTCCTTTTGACATTGGGTAAATACTTTATTAACATCTCAACATCACCATTTAAAAGAGGGCTAGAATAAATTAATTTTTTCTGATCATCAGTTACTTTTATATCAAGCTCAGGAATATATTTATTACGTTCAAAAAATTCCGGCAAAATATGTACCGGCATATGAACATTTTTAATAACCTGCTCAAATGACGTATATTCAGACATAAATAACCAGTCATAATTTATATTAACTCCGGCAAGATCATTCAAAAATGCGCATATTCCTCTACCATATCCGGCAACCCCACCGATAAAAATAATTTTGTCCCGTTTAAAGTATCTTGCATAATTTTTAATTTCATCAATAGAATTTTTTATGTCAATTTCAGTACTTTTTACAAATTCTTCGGCTGATACTTTAAATTTATTGGGATTCAATTTATTAAGCCTTCTGATTATCCCTTTTACGTGGAGTTTTTTCGCGATGTCTTTTAAATAAAATTTTTCCGCAACGCCTTTTAATAATTTTTTGATTTTGCTCCCTTCACGCTCATCAGAATAAGGCACGAAATAATTATAAATTTTCTTAGCTCCGAGAAATTTCAGGAATTTTTTAAGCATAAATTTATTACGGTTTTTAAATTTGCCGTCAAACCACGCCTCAAAATAATTTGCTGTGCTACCTCCCATAAATTCGGCTTCGGAATGGCTTAAGGCTCTTAAAATTTTCGCATCGGTTTTTGTCGGATTAATTAAGATTTCTGCAACAATCCAAAATAAATTATGCGGATCAAATCTCATAAATTTAATATTTTCTCCGAAACGTTCGGCCATGATCCTGCAAAATAAAATTATATTTTCCTGAATTATATTTACGTTGTCGTGCGGAATATTTATTTTCCCGTCTTGTTTTATAAATTTTCCGTCGCGCTTAATAATTTCCGTTATGCCAGGTTCGGAACTGCTTAAAATTCTTTCCATGAGAGCATGTAATAAACCAGCTTTACCAGTAACATTTTTTCCGCAGTTAATGCATGATTTTAAATTTACTTTTGGCAAATATTCAGAACAAAGCCAGGACCATTTTAAAAGCTGATAGCCCGTAACTCTTAATCCGCTGGAAATTTCGGCCATAAAATTAGCTACAGCTCCGCGATAACCAATATCAAATATTGCGACATGTTCATAATTTTTAATTTTGTCCCGGCAATATTCGCGAATAATTTTTATTTTCTCAGTTCCATTTTTGCGTAAATATTTTTCTAATTCGCTCGTCAGTCTGTAAATTCTGTGAACGTCCTGAATTTCTTCGTCCGGATTTAAATAACCGCTCTTGCCTAAAATTCTTAACACTTCTTCAAATTCTTTTTCGTCATCAATTAATAATCTGTATTTTATAAAATTTCTGACGGTCATTTTTTCGGGAATCGTATAACATAAATGCGTTAATGGGTGTTCATGTTCCGCGCAAATGGGATAACGTACACTGCGATTTAAATAAATTGGTTCTGCTGAAATTTCAGGATCGTAAAAATTTTTAAGTAATTTTATAATTTCAAGCGGTAAATAACCATCCCGCCAGGCCAGAAATAATTTTTTTATCCCGTTATGTTCCATATCATCGAGAATCCATTTTGAAAAAGCCAACATAAACGGAGCAATTACAAAGCCTAAATTTTCAGGGGAATTATTAGCGATGCCGTCATATTTTATAAACGGGTCGTCAAATAATAAATTTGCCAAAGTTCCAATTAAAAAAACATTATCGTTTGAATTTTCCGCGATTTCCCGTAATTGATTATGCGAGTTAAAAACATCGATTGCCTTAGGAAATAAAAACGCGTTTAACCCTGCTTCACGGGCTTTTACAAAATCAGAATAATAATTATCTCCAATATGTAAAATTTCATTGGGCTTAATATTTTCCCGTTCAAAATCCTTTATGATGCGTTTAAATAATTTGCCTGTAGATTTTGTTTCTTTGTATTCGGACGACAAATAAATTTTTTTGTAACCAGTGAAATTATTTTTATTCAGAACTTTTTCAATAAAATTAACTGGTAAATACATATCTGACGTAATTATAATTATTTTGCCGGAATTTAGAGCACTTTCAAAAACTTCTTTTATGCTTTCTCTCGAATATAATAATTTTTCTTCCGTATCAAGCTCAAAATTTTTTATATCTTCTACCTGTTCGTGTGAAAATCCAAAACATTTTTCAAGCTGTAAATAAATTTCATTCAGCGTAATTTCATCATGATCATTTAACTTACAATTTCTGGCTTCCTGTTCTGCTTCAGTTCGCATTCTAGTAAATTGATGTTCAGCAAACTGACCTTGATTTAAATAAAATTTATTTCCGATTATCCTGAAAATATCCGATGGCTTCGAGGCCGGGCGAAATAATAACGTGTCAAAAATATCAAAACTTATTACTTTAAATTTATTGGAACATACTTTATTTATTAAAGAACATAATTTACGTGATGTGATGTGATGTGATGTGATGTGAATTATACAAATTTTCTGACATCTTGTCAAGCTCCTTCATTTTTTTTTATAACTTATTTTAACCGGGAAGCACGTGCTGGCCTCCCGTAAATTTTATTTTAATTTAAATTTTTATTTCGAGTTTAAAACAGCTTCGTTGCGCAAGTTTAAAGCATTCTTAACAAGCTCGCAAGCAGTCAAAATATTTTCTGGTGCTGCGCTTTCAAGTTTATTTATTGCGTCGTCGAGATCATTTTCATATTTTGAACCCGCAGGAGTCGGATCAGAATATTTTATTGATTCGGACAATTTTTCGAGAGCATCAAAATTTATATTTATTCCCGAAGCTTTTAACGAGCTTATTAAATTTTTTACACGCATTGATCTTAAACTCATGTTTTGCCGGCCTTCCTGTTGAGCGCGCGTTGTCGAGTTGCTTAATTTCAACATGGCCATATTCATAAGGAGCATGGGAATTAAAAATATTGCAAGTGTCAAAATGTGAATTAAAAAATATTTTACGACCGAAAAATTATAAAACGCATTCCAAACCGAAATTAAAATTACTGCAATAAAATATATCGTCCCTAATATGAACATCGCAAAATTTCCGGGTATATTCCTGCCTTTGTTCGAACGCAACGCAATCCCAGATGCCAATAACGTCTCAAGAATTAACGCAAATCCCAAAAATCCTACAGAAATCCAAAATGTTGTGCCCCTGTTCGCCGGATCAGTACGAAAATATATAAATACTGCTGAAACGGCCACAATTAAAAGCATGATCAAAAAAATATTAAATACTTGACGCAGCTTGTCAAAAAATTTTCCCATGTTAAATTATTTCACTCCTTTTAAATTTAAATTTGTTTGCCACAATTAGCGCAGAATTTCGCACCGGGTATTAAATTAGCTCCGCAGTCCGGACAGGTTAAACGAGTTCCGCAAAATGCACAGAATAATGCTCCGGGTGTTAAAGGCTGGTTACATTTTGGACATAATGCAACGTTATTATTATTATTATTTTGTTGCGGTTGAACTTGAGAATTATTATTATTATTTATATTTGCGTTTACGTTCTGCCCGATTTGCGAGGCCATTTGCCCAAAAGCTCCGCCCATTCCGAAGCCAGCCCCTAAACCCATGCCGGCCGAAATCATTCCAGCTCCTGCGCCTTCGTTTTTTGCTGCACTTTCCATGACATCAAATGATCTCTTTTGTTGATAATTAAATCCGATTATGTCCATACTAGCGCGATCGCTCAAAGCCTGTTTTAATTTCTTTATGCCCTCGTCATCATCGTTAATGTTCACTGAATTAAAATAAAAATTCACGCATTCGATCCCATAATCTTCAAACGCTGGTTTTAATTTTTCGACTGCTTCGTCTGACATATCTTCCAAATACGCATTAATTTCAAATATCGTAATTTTTTTATGCGCAATATATGTCGCAAGCATGTCGCTCATTCTGCTTAATAATAATCCTCTGAAATTATTTTCTAAATCTTCGCGAGTAATTTTATTTTTATTTCCTGCTAGTTTTAAAACAAATTGCCGGCTGTTGTTTACGCGTATTCCGAATTGTCCGTAAGCTCTGACATAAACAGGAATTTTATAATCAGGATCGCGCAATAATAACGGCGAAGGAGTTCCCCATTTTATATCCAGCACGTTAATTTTATTTACGAACCATAGGCCGGCCTTTGAAGCACTCTCGCCACCCGTTGGAATTGTCATTATATATCTCAAGACCGGAATAATATCCGTTGACAAACTATGACGACCGGAACCATATAAATCTAACGCCTGCCCATCGCGTATAAAAATAGCTTCCTGATTTTCTTCTACAATTAGCTGGGTCCAGTTTCCGATCTCATTACTACGAGCGGGATTTTTTTTATTTACGTAACGCCATGCAAAAACGTCATTTGAATTTTCATCGTCCCATTTTATAACTTGTAATAATGCCATTTATCTCGCCCTCATGTAAACTGTATCAGTGTCGCCAGCATATTCTGTATAAGTGTCATTAGCTTTTTTTAAGAGGCTTGAAGATTTTGCACGGCCTTTTAATCTTTTCTTTAACTCGTCTTTATCTGGGTCTGAGCTGAAATCATATTTAACGTACCATTTTTTATCAGTGGTAATTTCAAAACTATATCCGCTAAAGCTGTCGGGATTATCAACATATTCTTTTAAAATTCCTGTATCACCGTTTAAAGTAGTAGCATCCGTAACACTCTCCGCAGTGTCTATATTATCAAGGTAATACATCGCTGCAGCTTCCTTCAAAATTCTTAAATTATTGATCACGTTCATTCCTTTAGCTGTAGTGCTTGCCGAACGGCTCGAAAGCATCATCGTTGCACCTAATACGCCAATAATTGAAATTACAACTAATAACTCTACCATAGTAAAACCTTTACGCATAATAAATAAAATTCCTCCTTAAAATTAAAAAATTTTTTACATAATTTGAGACATTGCGGAAGTTACAGGCCCAAAAATTGAAAGCGCAATAACCCCGACAATTAAGCCTACGAAAATTATCATGACAGGTTCAAGAAGCGAAACAGTATTTTTAATTTGTGTATCAACTTCCTGATCGTACCAAGAAGCTACGCGCTCAAGCATGTTGTCAAGATGTCCAGTTTCTTCACCTATTCGCATCATTTGAGAAATTAAAACCGGGAAAATTCCTGCCTGCTTTGAAGCATCTCCCAATGAAACTCCGCGTGAAGCTCCGTGTCTTAACTCTTCGAAACCTTCACGAATTACAATATTTTCAGCAGTATTTTCTGCCATTTCGAGACTGCGTATAACTGGAACTCCAGCAGAAATTAACGCCGATAAAATTCGAGTTGCGCGAGCCATTGAAGATTTAAAAATTAAATTTTTGAGCACGGGAATTTTTAATTTAAATCTGTCCATAAAATTTTTTGCGAATTTGCCGGAAAATAATATCCAGATCAAAAAAATTATTCCTAAACCTGAAATTAAAATCAATTTATAATTATTTATGACGTATTCGCCAAAATTAAATAAATTTGCTGTCATGGCCGGTAATTCTATATTCATGGATTCGAAGACGCTTTTAAATTTCGGAACGAGATACATAAAAAATACTCCTGCTACAACGAGCGCAAAAATTATTACAAATGTCGGGTAAAATAATGCGTTATGAATTTTATTTTTTAAATTTTCCTGTTTTTCCAGAAGTGTAGCGACCTGCTCCAGAGCTGTGTCAAGTAATCCGCCTTCCTCTCCAGCTTCAACCAATGAAATTATTAAAGCATTAAATTCATTATGCTGGCTCATGGCTTGACTCAAACTTACTCCGCGTTCCAACATATTTTTTATATTGAGCAGAGAATTTTTGAAGGATTTATTTTTCTCCTGAGCGCAAATTATTTCAAAAGCTGACGAAATATTTAAACCTGCCTGAACCATTGTGGCTAATTGCCGAAAAAATATCATTAAATTTTTTGTGGGAATTTTAGCGTGAGTTATTCGGTTTATGACGGATTTAACTGGAATTTTATCGGGCTTATTGGAATTTAAATTTATAACTATCATGCCGCGCGATCTTAAAGAGTTCAAAGCGTTTTTTTGAGAATCTGCTTCAATATATCCTTCCGTAATTTCTCCGTCCGAAGTTCTTGCGCGATATTTGAAATTCAAAATTTAAACACCTCCCGAATTGGGAGATATTATAAAAAAATCATCATAATTTGTGAAATTGAAAATTTATTTTTTTAATCATGGTGGAGATAAGGCGTAAGGAAACAAAACCGCGACTAAAACCTACTTGCACTTTGCAGATTTTTATTTTGCGCCGGCTCTTGTTAGAAGCCGTATGCATTCGTTCCAATCACGTATCAAGTCATTACTGCCATTGTGTTGCCTGACGTATTCCAACATAACTTTGGCATATTGCAGAGCGGACACAGGCATCCCTAAAAAGCACATTCCTTTGTTGACATCAGCACCGGCCTTTATCAAATATTCGATTGCTTCAAGGTTGGGTCGTACTGATAATTCGTCGCCTTGTACAGCTAAACTTAAAGCCGTGCTATTTCCTGATACAGCATTTATGTATGTGCCAGCTTCGATCAAGGCTTTTAACGCTGGTATATTATTACATCCAGCCGCATACATTAGAGCATTCATCCCATAACTGTCAAATTTATCTTCCATACCTGCGTCGATGAGAGCCTCTATAACTTTAGGGTCTTTATTGAGTTTTGCTGCTTGAAAAAGAGGGTTGCTTCCGGCACCAATTCCCAGCTCTATGAACTTTTTTACGACTTGCGCATTATTATAACCTGCAGTCGCATTAAAAAGCATAGACAGCTGGTAGTCTTCAAGCCCTCCAGGATGTCCAAGATAAATTAAAGCTGCAATAACGTCCGGGTCTGGATTGTATTTTGCGACAAGTTCATACATATGGTAGTACTCAATGTCAAAATTCAGTCCGGCATCAAATAGAGCCTTAACCACGCTGAAATTGTGCTTCTTGAGGATATACTCTGCAGCCGAGTTTCCCGCTTGGTCTCGGGCGTTCGGGTTTGCTCCGTTTTTCAGAGCTTTGATAATTTCCTGGCCTGAGCCTTGTGCGCAAAGTTCCAGAAATTCATAGTCTGGCTGCGCTTTGTCAGCGTTTTTGAATCTAGCTGCCTCTGAAGCCTGAGCTGCTATAACCACAAATAGCAACACAAAAATTATTACTTTTGAAAAACTTTTCATATGCTACCTCTTAATGTTTTCACCATCTCTAATTGTTCGTAAGCTCCCTGATGTCCCAGTTGAGCCGCCTGTAACCAGTATTTAACAGCATCTTCTCTGGCTCGCATTTGACGTGCCTTTTCATCAGCTTCCTTTCTTCTAATGGTGTTCATATCATCATTTTGGGATATGTTTGGACTCCGAGGTCTTGACCAAGACCATTCCTTATTACCCAATTCATAATAGCCTTGGGCAGCCTGCGCTCTCTCTGCCGGATCTGATGAACTTGCGAGTGACTGTAATTTTGCTAAATGCTTCTGGCGTTTCTCATTCCACTTTGCATCAATTACTCGCCCTATGACAAATAGTGCTACGCCTACTACTGCAACTACTATTATTGACCATTCCTTTTCCATAATACTAACCTCCTTAAGAATCAAACTTCAATCTTCCGAGAGAATCAAAAAATTCCTTCTCATACTTTGAACGAATCTTCCAATGAGAGCCTTTCAGCTTCAACCTTTTGCTTATCTCAGGATAAACACGCTCGTCATCTCGATCAAACGTGAAAACATTTTCAACACTCAAGCAATGTCTGCCATCTGTCTGGCCTTCTGGTAAATCTTTCTGGAAAAAGTACGTGCCGACAACTCTGCCGATCGTGACCTTGCTTGAGCCACCAAAAACATATACAATCACAATTATCAATCCTCATTTTTTGTTTTTATGGTTAATCTTTTATTTTTATCTATTTTTTTAGATAGCTTAACTTTATCAAACACTTTTGCTTTTTTGGACATAATGCTTACAGCTTCTTTCATTACCGAATCATTATGTGTTTCGTGGAACTTTTTTGATGATTCGTCAACACTGTAACTGTAAATCAAAGGACCACTAACAGCACTAAGAGAACTAGACAGGTTCTCATAAAAACGGGCATGTGCCAAAGCATATTTTTCACCGTCAGAAGTAAATTCATAGTAATACTCAGCATGGTTAATGATTGAAGCTTCTTCCCGTGATAAGCCGTAAGAAGATACAAGATAATCTATAAATTTCCTTCTAACGCTGGTGTGAGGATGATATATATCCACAGGAGCAATGACAGCAAATGGTAGATCATTTTCATCTATGCCGTAATCCAATAAACCAAACCTCTCTGACAACTGTTCGTACTTCTCTAAAATATCATACGTCCCGGTATAAAAATCTGCGTTGCAAAGAGAAGCGGACAACATGACAAAACACAAAACTAACCCAGATAAAAATTTGTTCATAGCAATAAATTCTCCTATGTTTCAGAAATAGCTTGATTGTGAATTGTAGCGTATGGTATTTTTTTTTTTTTTTTAAGAGTAATATTACTTATTTTTGTTCAGGCATGTTAAATTATTTTGATTGAGATTGAAAAACAAAAAGCTACCCCCCTGAAACTGAGAGAAGCAACCTTAACTTTCTTTCTATGCTTATACGACTCGTGATATTTAAACTGCGGTTTTATCTGGTGGAGATAAGGGGATTCGAACCCCTGACCTCTTGAATGCCATTCAAGCGCTCTCCCAACTGAGCTATATCCCCAGAAATCTAAAACGCGTGAATTATATTTTAAATTATTATTATTTGCAAGCTTAAAAATATTTTTATTTTAATTATGAAAATTATTTAATAACGAAATTATTTTTTATATGTTATCATTCTGCGCATCATGAATATTTTAATCACTGGTTTAAATTCTTATTTGGGAAATTCGTTTAAAAATTATTTGGCTTCATGGCCGAATGTCTATAACACAAAAATTATTGATCTGAGAAAAAATTTAAACGATTATAATTTCAATGGCTTCGATGTAATTTTTCACTGCGCAGGAATCGCTCACGATGATACAAAAAACGCCGACAAAAATTTATATTACAGATTTAACACTGATTTAACCGCTAAAACCGCACAAAAAGCTAAAGCCGAAGGAATTAAACAATTTATTTATATGAGTTCGTCAATCGTTTACGGAAAATCCGCCCCAATCGGTGAAAACAAAATTATTAATTTAAATTCACCAGTCAATCCCGCAAGCTTTTACGGCGAAAGCAAAATTTTAGCTGAAAATGAATTACGAAAATTAAAGGACGATAATTTTAAAATTTGTATTATTCGCGCTCCAATGATTTACGGAAAAAACTCAAAAGGTAATTATAAAATTTTATCGAGCATCGCCCAAAAAGTACCGGCATTCCCAAAAATTAATAATTTGAGATCTATGCTCTATATTGGGAATTTTGTCGAGTTCGTTAAATTGTTGATCGATAATAAAGAATCTGGAACTTTTTGGCCCCAAAATAACGAATACTCAAACACTTCACAATTAATTAAATTAATCGCAGAAGCTCATAACAAAAAAATTTTATTGTTACCGGGGTTTAAATTGCCGTTAAAAATTCTCGCATGCTTCTCAAATAAAATTAATAAAGCTTTCGGAAATTTGGTTTACGATCAAAATTTAAGCGAATATAAATTTAATTACCGTTTATATAATTTGAAACAGAGCATAAATCTTACAGAAAATTTTTAAATAATTCATCGAAGTCATGCATAAAATATTTTTTATATACCAGCTTGCAATTCCGGCTCATGTTAATTAAATCTTCACGCGTCAATTTTAAAATTTTATTTATAACTTCATCCGGAGCATCATAATTTATTCCGATCTTGAAATTTTCAACGATCTCGCGCATATCTCCAAGCGAATTATTTACAAAGGGCAGACCGCATTTTATATATTCAGCAGCTTTTAACGGCATCGCAGAATTTATAATAACTTTCGGAACGCATAAACCTAAATCGCTCGAATTATATATTTTTATTTTTTCGGCCATGTCAAAAATTACACCGTGCTGAATTACTTGAATATTATTTTTTTCGAGATCATCAACAAATTTTTTTAAGCCCAGTCCAGAACCAATTAAATTTATTTTCACGCGTTTATATTTGGCAAGTCCGCACAAAATTTTTAAAGCTAGTTCTGTGTCAACAATATGATTTATATTTCCAAGATGACAGAATGTTATTTCATTTTCGGGATTATCAATATTAAATTTTCGTTCTGGAATTTCAAAATTATTTTTGTCTTCATCATAAATTGACGGGTATAAAATTTTAGTGTTTAAATCAGCATGAATATTTTTTAAAAATTCTTCCGTAAATTTCGACACGCAAATTATTAAATCAGCTTCATTTATATATTTATCCCGCAAGTTCCGCCATAAATTAAACGGTATTTTAAAAATTTTATTGTTCAAAACGGGCATACTCTCCGGCCATAAATCATATACATCAAAAATTACGTGGCATTTAAATTTATTTTTATATTTTATAATTTCCCTCGTTAAAAAATTCGGCGGCAACATACAGTAAATTATATCCGGCTGAAATTTAATTAATTCATCGTAAACACCTTTTGAAAATTTATAATGCGAATATATTCTATTGAGCGAAATATTTTTATAATATGCCGGAACATGTATAAGACGAGTATTTTTAAATTGTATTTTAGATTTCTCCTGACTGAAATGATTAAAATCCGGGATTATGTATTCAACCTGAAAATTTTTGCCCTCAAAATATTCCAAAATCTCGCGCGTCCTAACGTTATAATAATCGAAACAGCTTATACATACAAATTTCATTTTAAATATTTTATTCTCCCTTAAAATTTAAAGCATAGTCACGATATTTCATATAAAATTCTCTTCGCTTAGAATCTAATTTACTGGCCTCAAAATTTTTTGCCCTCTTAAAATTATATTCAGCATGTTTAATTAAATCGCTGTTTATAAAATTTTTTACGACATTCACGAGGCTTTTAATATTTCCGCGCTCAAAAATTGCTGCACTCTCCAATAATTCAGGATTTCCGCCGGTGCTTGAAGCTATTGCCGGACATGCTCTGCTCATTGCTTCGATTAATGCTCGTGATAAACCTTCCTGCATACTCGGCTGTATATAAATATCTATTTCGTCAAGCCATTTAAAAATCTCATCGTGAGTTAATTCGCCTTTAAAAATTATTTTGTCACTTAAATTATATTTTTCCGCCTGAGATCTCAAAAATAAATTATTTCCTCCGCCAACAAGCTCATATTTAATATTAATGTTAAATTCATCCCGTAAAATCTTCATGGCCTGTATAAAATAATGTTGTCCTTTAGCTTTATTATTAATTCCGCCGATCGTCCCGAATATAATATTTTTATTTTGGGGATTATTAATTTTATTTATGCGCCCGTTTAAAATATTTTCGTCCGGATCATTTAAAATTACATCCGAAGCATAATCAGTATAACCATTTGAAGGATAAATTTTCTGTAAATATTTTTCCGTTACGTAAAATGCAAAATCCGCGTTTAAAGCCGTTTTTTTTGCCCACGCCTCCATAAAAGGAGCTAAAATTTTACCGAGCAGGCTATAATTATAATACTCATCAAATACACAGCTGAACACTTCGGATAAATAAGGCTTTTTTAATTTTCTCGCGATGTCTGCGGCCATGAAGGCAATTAAACCGCTCCGAACGATTATTAAATTTTTATCGCGCATGTTTTCGGCCAATAAATTTTTATATTTGTGATATGAGCTTAAAAATATTTTTGGGTTATTTAAATTAGGGAATTCTAGAATTTTTAAATTGTTTAAATTAATTTTCTCGTGATGTAAATTTTTATAATCATCATCAATTTTATAAACTCTCGTTGCAATCGTAAGCTCATCGCAAATTTCCAAATATCTATTAAATAAATTATTCGTCATCGTCGTGCTGGAATAATTATTATTAATGTCCTTATAAATCGGCAGATAATGGCAAAAAATTCCGCGTATCAATTTTATTTTATGCCTCCTTCGTGTACGCCGTCATGTTTTACAACTTTTATAAACGTCCTGAATATGCAATATAAATCAAATAAAAAACTTTCACGTTTAATATATTCGCCATCGTATTTAGCTTTTATATTAATTTCAAGTTCATCGCGTCCGTTTACTTGCGCCCAACCTGTTAAGCCTGGTTTAATATTATTTGCGTTGTATTTGTCGCGCTCTGAGATTAAATCATCTTGATTCCATAAAGCAGGACGAGGCCCAACGATCGACATATCTCCAATTAAAATATTAAATAATTGCGGAAGTTCATCGAGTGAAAATTTTCGCATCCATTTTCCGGATTTTAAAATATATTTTTCCGGGTTCTTTAATAAATGCGTCGGAACATCATGCGGAGTATTTAATTTCATTGAGCGGAATTTATACATATTAAAAATTTTTTTGTTTATGCCAATTCGTTTTTGCGTAAAAAATATATTGCCCCTATCCTCAAAATAAATTATTAATCCCAAAATTAACATTGGAATAAATAAAATTATCAGCGCGACCAAACTCAAAATTATATCCAGAAATCTTTTTATAAAATTTTTATACAAGTTTATACTGCTCCTTTAAATTTTTTCAAGTTTAGCACGCATAAATAAAAATAAAAAAAATCCTCCCGGACTAAAATAATTTTAATTCAAGAGGAAAATTTAATTTTTATATTTTATATTTCTTAATTCAATCCGTAACGCTTTAATAACTGCTGATATTTTTTGTCTACTTCTCTGGCTTCTGATTCTCTCGGCGGAGTAGGAACATTTTGAGACGGCACATTTACTTTTGGTGATGGAACGTTTACATGATGTGCAGACGGCTGAATTTCTGGAGTTTGCGCAACTGCTTCGCCAGCCTGCTCAGATAAACTTTCGGAATATGAAGCGCTCGACTTTGATCCCGAACTTGAACCACTTCCAGAACTTGAACCAGATGAGTTTTCTAATTTAGCGTAATAGCTCTCATCCTGATCAATTAAAAATAATCTCGGCCCCCTTGGATCATTATTCGCAGCCGTGTAACTCCCGCCATGAACAGGACATGATGTTGTCGGCGTTTTACCTTTCGGGAAATATAACGGAACTGCAGGACAACCAGACCGCGCCAAATATCCCGATGATCTGCAAATTGAAACTTTTGTGACTTCTACATGACTGGCAGGAGCTGTGAAATTTTCCGGAGTATTTTCAATTTCAACTGCATAAGACATGAATTTTTTCCAAACCGGTGCCGCCATCGTTCCGCCGAAACCTCTGCGCCCCATTGATTTATGATCATCACGTCCAGCATACACAACGCTCGTTAAACCCGGTACACCTCCGCAAAACCATGCGTCTATAAAATCATTTGAAGTTCCAGTTTTTCCGAACGTGTTAATTTTTGGAATTTGCGCCGGCTTTCCTGTTCCTGCTCTTACAGCGTCCTGCAACATTGAACGAATTGTATAAGCTGTTTCGGGTCTTAATCCTAAACTTGAAGCAGGCTGACGATTTTCTAAAACATGGCCGTCACGATCTTTTATTTCGCGGATCATTAATGGTATTACTCGCTGGCCTGCATTGTTGAAACAATTAAACGCGACACACATTTCAAGAGGCGTTAAACTTGCTGTGCCGAGTGCCACTGATAAATCATCAGGCAAATATTTAGTTTCAATTCCCATATTGCGCGCCATTTTTAAAATTAAATCAGTTCCGATATATGCGGCCATTCTCACGGCTACGGTGTTTAAAGAATTTACGATGGCTCGTTGTAACGTAACTTCACCGGCGTAACCTTTGCTCGAATTTTTGGGCGACCAGTCTTTACCCTTACCGCCTTTATTTTTAAAAGTTATCGGAGCATCCAAAAAATGATCGCTCGGCATAATATCTTCTTCGATTGCTGTAGCATAAACGATCGGTTTAAAACTTGAGCCGGGCTGCCTCATCGCTTGAGTTGCTCTGTTAAATTTGCTGACGTTAAAATCTTTTCCGCCGACGAGCGCTAAAATTTCGCCTGTTTCAGATTTCATGCATACGAGTGCGCCGCTTATTTCTTTCGGAAGCGTGTTAATTGCTTCGCGGGCTTTATCCTGTAAACGAATATCGAGCGTTGTATAAATATGCATTCCTCCGCTATAAACTTCATCTTTACCGTATTTCGGAAGCAGGTCATTAAATAATAAATGCGAAACAAAATAAGGAGCGCGATTAAATTCTTCGACGCGGTTAACATTTTTTTGAAATTCTAATTTTTCGTTGTAAGCTGCTTGACGTTGAGAGGCTGTGATCCATCCTAAAGTTTCCATGCGGCCTAAAACGTAATTTTGTCGTGCTTTAGCGTTTGCGATGCTGCTCGATGGATTATAACGGCTTGGGTTTGCGATTAGACCGGCGATTATTGCGGATTGTGCTAAATCTAATTTGCTCGCTGATTTTCCGAAATATGTGCGCGCTGCCGTCTCAACTCCCCAAGCTCCTCGACCGAAATTTATCGTGTTCAAATATAATTCTAAAATTTTATCCTTTGAAAATAATTTTTCCATTCTCATGGCGATAATAACTTCTTTAGCTTTACGGGTTATGCTTTTTTCGTGCGATAAAAATAAATTACGTGCTAACTGTTGAGTTATCGTGCTTGCGCCCTGAACTTTTTTGCGCTCAACAACATCGGTCCATAAAGCGCGCAAAATTGATCCTATTCTTATCCCGCCGTGTTCATAAAACGCAGAATCTTCAGCGGCCATGACAGCACGAATAAGCCAGGGAGAAACCTGATGTAATTCCAGCGGTGTACGATTTTCAATAAATAATCTCGCTATAACTTCGCCGTTTCTATCATAAATAATTGACGGCAAAGAATTACGAGGGTTAGCGAGTTCCATCATACTGGGTAGATCTTCAGATAATTTAACAACGTACCAGGCAACTCCGGCACTAACGGCAGCGGTCGCGAGCAGAAAAATTAATAATAAAGTCATTAAAAAAATTTTCATGATCGAAATTCTTTTTTTAGGCTTTTTAACTTTCTGTTTTAATTTTTTATTTATTCGTTTAAATTTCCTTTGTCTGAATAATATTTCATCAGCATCTAAAGGTCTTTTATAATTTTCAGGATCATAATCATTATTTGGGTTAAATTTTTGAAAATAATTATTTTTTCCAGCCATTTAAAATTATTCACACTCCTTAAATTTTAAATTTTATTATTATCGCACGTGTTAAAAATTTTTATGATTCCACCTTTACGAGTTTGTCCGGAGTCCCATAATTCTTTTAAGCTCACCCATAATTCTTCGCCATAGGTGACAGTCTGTACTTTTAAATCATCGTCCAAAATTTCATAGCCGGATAAATTAAACCAATGCCATTCAAAATCCTCAAATTCCGGGTTCTCGTGGCGCAATAATAAAAATGGTACTGGTATACCTGAATTAATTTGAGAAATAATATATTTTTCAGCCAGTTTATAATTTACAGTTCCCGCCAGTCCTTGAATTTTAAGCGAAGTATTATTTACGCTCTTAAGATAATCCGAAAAGCCGTTAATATAAATTTCAAGCAGATCGATCCCATGATAACGAGGAGTTAAAAAAGGTTTCATAACGTTCGTAAATTTTATAAAATCTTCGCGCGATAAATTATTTAAATCGAACGGATACAACTCAGGGAAATATTTTGCTAAATTTATGCATACATCACAAGCAGTAACAGCACCGCATCCGCCTTTATTCATATCCCAATCCGGTAACCAGTCTTGATTACCACCGGGAGCATTATCGATTTTAAAATAATTCAAAACTTTTTTTTGCATCAACAATTTTCACCTTCAACGAAATATTAATTAATTTAATTGGTTTATTTTAAATCTTGTGTTAAATTTAATCGACAATCATTAAAATTTACGTTTCATAATCTTTTGCACATCAATAAATTAATTTACATATGCTAAAATATCCAGCGTTTTAAATTTGAACAAATAAATTTTATGAGCAGGTGAAAATTATGGCCGATATAATTGGTTTAACATGCACTCAATGCAAACGCAGAAATTACACGACTACCGTAAACAAAAAAAAGCAGTCCAAAAAACTTGAGCTTAAAAAATATTGCAAATGGTGTAAAGGTTCAACGCTCCATAAAGAAAGCAAATAATTTAAAAAAAGTTGCATAGAATTTAAAGCTGTTGTACAATCTCCGCGTAATTTTGGACGCAGGTCCGTGGCTCAATTGGCAGAGCACTGGTCTCCAAAACCGGGGGCTGCAGGTTCGAGTCCTGCCGGGCCTGCCATTTTTATGATCGGGAGCAGTATTTTAATGGCAAAAACAACTGCGGGAAGTACTACAAAATTTAGTTCGTTGATGAATTTTATACGTGAAGCTCGTGCCGAATTAAAAAAAGTTACATGGCCGGGACGTAAACAAATATGGTATTGGACTTTAGTAGTTATAGTTTTTACTTTATCTGTTTCGTTATATTTGGGGCTTGTAGATTTTTTACTGGCATGGTTGTTTTCTGCGCTTTTGGGCTAAAGGGTTAAAAATATTATGCCTGGCGAACGCGGATGGTATGTAGTTCAGACTTATTCAAGTTATGAGCAGCATGTTGCGGATGATATAAGTCGCAGAATTGTCGCGATGGATATGTCTGGAAAAATTTTCGGGACAGCTATTCCTATGGAGACCCGTGTTGAGATCCGTAACGGAAAGCCTCGAACGGTTAAACGCAAATTATATCCTGGTTATGTTTTTGTTGATATGATCATGGAGGAGCAAGCTTGGTACACTGTCAGGCAGACTTCAGGCGTAACAGGTTTTATCGGAGCAGGTAACCACCCTCGCCCGTTATCTCCTGAGGAAGTCAAAAGGTTAAGGCTCGATGAAAATCCGGATGAAATTAACGAAAATGTAAAACTCGATATAGATTTAAAACCGGGTGATTTGATTCGCGTAAATATTGAAAATCTCGAAGACCGTCCAGCTTCAGTTATAAAAGTAAATCCTAAAAAAGGTACGGTTAAATTTCGTATCGAAGGTTTTAGCGGAGAAATGGAAACAGATTATAAGTCTGTCGAAAAATTATAAATTATAAAAAATATTTATTTGAATTATTTAAATTATTTAAATTTGAAATTAAGCACGAAAGGAAAATTTTAAATGGCTAAGAAAGTTGTGGGACAGGTAAAATTACAGCTCCCTGCAGGAAAAGCTACACCAGCACCCCCCGTAGGCCCTGCACTCGGACAGCACGGCGTTAATATTATGGAATTTTGCAAGCAGTTTAACGCAAAAACTTCGGATCAAGCCGGTTTAATAATCCCTGCGGTTATTACTGTTTATGCTGATAGAAGTTTTACGTTTGAATTGAAGACTCCGCCGGCAGCAGTATTATTAAAAAAGGCCGTTGGAATTGAATCAGGTTCAGGCGTTCCGAATAAAACAAAAGTCGGGAAAATCGCCCGCGCTAAAGTTCGCGAAATTGCAGAATTAAAACGCAAAGATTTAAACGCTAACGACATAGAAGCCGCCATGAGAATGATTGAAGGTACTGCTCGTTCAATGGGGCTTGAAGTAGTAAATTAATTTGTAATTTAATTTGTGGGAGAGTTTTTAATTTAATTTAATTAATTAATTAATTTATCTCGCGAATACCACTGGAGGAATTTTTAAAAATGAAACATAGCAAACGTTACCGCGAAGCAGCCGAAAAAGTTGAAGCCGGAAAATTATACGGACTCCGCGAAGCAGTAGAATTATTTAAACAGGTTGCCACAGCAAAATTTAATGAGAGCATAGAAGTTCACGTAAAACTCGGAATCGATCCGAGACATGCAGACCAGCAAGTTAGAAGCACCGTTTCTCTTCCTCATGGGACTGGCGTAACAAAAAAAGTTTTGGTAATTACTCAAGGCGAAAAAATTAAAGAAGCTCAAGATGCCGGCGCTGATTTAGTTGGCGGTGAAGATATGGTTCAACAAATTCAAGGCGGGTTTATGGATTTTGATGCGGTCATCGCTACTCCTGACATGATGAAATCTGTGGGCCGTCTCGGTAAAGTTTTAGGACCGCGCGGTTTAATGCCTAGTGCCAAAGCTGGTACAGTTACGTTTGAACTTGAGAGCGCAGTAAAAGAAATTAAAGCCGGTCGAGTCGAGTTCAGAGCCAATAAAGCAGGAATCACTCATAATTCAGCAGGAAAAAGGGATTTTACAGCCGATCAACTTTATGAAAATGTAAAAGCTTTATTACAGGCTATTTATAAAGTGCGTCCGGCTTCGGTTAAAGGCACTTACGTCAAGAGCATAGCAATTGCTCCAACAATGGGGCCGGGAATCGCAATCGATCCAAGCCAAGTACAAAAGGAACTCGCGCTATAAAATAATTTAATTAATTAAAATTTTAAATTCCGTAGACAACAGGAGCGTTAAAGCTTAAAAATTAATTTAAAAATAAAAAATAAAATCCTGTCGAGGAGATAAAGTGAAAAATTTTAAAAAATTCATGGCTTCTCCTTAAATGTTATAATTCGAGAGGCCGTTTTTTTTTTGCGTTATTTATAAACAGGAGGTGAAATAAAAAAAATGCCTGCAAATATTAAATATGATTTAGTTGCCGGAATTAAAGAAAAACTCGCGAAAACTAAAGCCGTTTACGTCGGAGAATATCGCGGGATGACCGTTGCTCAGAGTACAGCACTGCGCGCAAAAGTTAGAGAGGCCGGCGGAGAATTAAAGATCGCGAAAAATACTTTATTTGAGATCGCATTAAAGGAAGCTGGATTTAACGCACTCGATGAAAAATTAATGTCAGGTCCGAATATTTTCGCACTATGTTACGATGATCCCGTAAGCGTTGCAAAAGTTTTAAAGGAATATGCTTCGGATAAAACTCAAAAGGCATTTATATTAAAAGGCGGACAGCTCGAAGGACAAAATTTAACGCTCGAACAGTTAAACGCCCTTGCAGATTTGCCGTCAAAAGATGTCATGCGCGCTCAAGTCGTCAGAACTATTGCCGCACCGATTTCGGGTTTTGTCAATGTTTTGGCTGGAACTATACGCGGGTTCGTTACATGTTTGGATCAGATTCGCGACAAAAAGGAAAAAGAAAATCCAGCAGCGTAATTTATTTTGTAAGTAATTTGAATTTGTGAAATTAATTTTTATTTTTTATTTATTTTGTTTGGAGGAAAATTTTAAATGTCAAAAGAAGAACTTATTCAAGCTATTGAATCAATGTCAGTATTAGAGCTTTCAGAATTAGTAAAGGCTCTCGAAGAAAAATTTGGTGTATCCGCTTCAGCTGCTCCCGTTGCAATGATGGCCATGCCTGGTGCTGGTGCTGCGGCTGCTCCTGCTGAAGAAAAAACAGAATTTGATGTAGTCTACAAAGCTCCCGGCGCAAATAAAATCGCAGTCATTAAAGCAGTACGCGAAATTACAAGCTTAGGACTTAAAGAAGCAAAAGAACTCGTAGACAACCCGCCGAAGAATATTAAAGAAGGCGTATCAAAAGAGGAAGCCGAAGAAATTAAAAAGAAATTGGCTGAAGCCGGTGCAGAAGTCGAAGTTAAGTAAAAAAAATGATTTATTAACGGCCCTTTTTAGTAATATAGGAGGGGTCGTTTTTTTATAACTAGTAGAAGGAGAAAAATTTAAAATGGCTGAGAAAAAAACTGATAAGAAAAAATTATTTATAATCGGAGTAATTTGCGCTATAATTCTTTTAAATATCGTGTGGACGGTTTTGCAAAATAAGTTTACGCAGAAATTAGATGTCGTAATCTCCAGCATGACGAAACTTGAACAGAGAGTAATGAAGCTCGAACAGGGCGGACTTCCTGATGTTGCAGATTTAAAACAGGATTTCGGAGCCTTAAAAGAGATCGCAGAACAGTACGCCGGACAGTTAAATAATTCGATTAGTGTTGAAGAAGGAAAATTAAAGGCTCTTGAAGCAGAACTCGAAGCGCAGAAGTCACGTGTCGAAGCAATGAAAAAATTAGTTCCGGCGAAATAAGATCACTTCACGAAAAGTATTTTACGCAATAATGCTTATAACCCTGGCTTATAAATTGGATGCTGGGGTTTTTTAATTTAAAAATTTAATATGAACATGAACGAAAAAATTTATATTCTGAAACAAGATAATTATAATTATGACGAAATTTTTAAGGCTGTCGAAAAAATGTTTAATTTTTATGGCGGTGTAGGAAATTTTGTAAAGCCCGGCGAAACAGTTTTATTAAAAACGAATTTGGTGGCCTGTCACGATATAGAACGGCGCGTAACAACTGATCCCAATGTCGTTAAAGCAGTCGCAGAAATTTTAATTAATCATGGCGCAAAACCTTTTATAGCTGACAGTCCGGGAATTGATAATTTTAACAGGGCCGCTCAAAAGGCAGGAATTAAAAAAATTGCTGATGAATTAAATATTAATTGCGTCGAATTAGTTGACCCGGTAAATTTAAATATTACGAGTTCGAACGCAGATTATAAAAATATTCAGGTCAGCAGATCAGTAATTGAAGCAGATAAAATTATCAGCCTCGCAAAAATGAAAACTCACGGCCAAATGCTTTTAACGCTCGGAGTAAAAAATTTATTTGGTTGCGTTCCAGGCAGATTAAAATCCGGCTGGCATTATAACGTAGGATTAAACCGTGAACGTTTCGCGGCTTTGTTGCTCGATATATATTTAAACGTTAAACCAGTTTTTACGATCGTTGACGGCGTTATCGGAATGGATGGAGACGGCCCGACAAGTGGCGATCCATATAATTTTAATATTTTGGCTGGAGCTTGTGACGCTTTAAAATTAGATTTCTGGTTGTGTAAATTTATGGGCGCAAAATTTGAGGAATATCCGTTATATAATGCAGCCCTCAAAAAAAATTTACCTGAATGCAATTTAAATCCTGAAGATTTAGCGGGCGATCTCGATCAAAATTTCAAATTTGAAAATGTAAATATCCCGGAAACCCGTTCAATGCGTTTATTGCCGAAAATTCCATTTATTGAAAAATTGATGACTTCAAAGCCTGTTCACATTCCAGAAAAATGCATCGGTTGCGGTCGGTGTGAAGAAATGTGCGCCGCTGGAGCTTTGAAACATCACAATAAAAAATTAACGTTCGATTATTCCAAATGCATACGCTGTTATTGTTGTCATGAGATGTGCCCGGTTAAGGCTATAGAATTTAAACAGAGCTGGCTTGTAAAATTATTGTCGAGATAAATTTTAATTTTAAAAATTACCAGAATATTTAAATTAATCGTGTAATCGTGATAATATTTTTATAAATCAAATTGGAGGTTTTAAATTCAATGGGAAATAAAAATTTATTTGGAGTAAATCAGCTCGAAAATTTCAGGGCTTCACTCGATGAACGCTCCCGGGAAAATGTTAATTTAGCAGTAAAGCGCATGACCGAAATTAAAAATAATAACGGTAAAATTATGATCGTTACAGGTTCAGGGCCAAATATTCACGAAGGCGTTACGACTTTAATAGCTGAGTTAATTCGGGTTGGAATCGTTGATGCTGTTTCAACAAGTTCCGCAGTAATTTCTCACGAGATGGCGGGCGCACTTGATAGAGTTTATCGCGTTGACGCTAAATTATTGGGGATGGATATGAGCAAAATGCCACGCGGAGATGTTTTTGAATTTACCTGCATGACTGACGAGGAATTAAATAATTTAAATTCTGAAATTCCCATCGATTTCGATTTAATAAAACGTGGCAGTTCATTGGAACATCAAAACCAAATTATAAAAGCCGCAGGAAATATGGCGTATCCAATGGGTTACAGAACTGAAAAATTAGCTCATGAAATTTTAGGACTCGCAAGAATGTACGGGCTTCCGTTTGAAACTGTAGCAGGCTGGGGCTGTGATGAAAAAACTATGTTGGGCGCAGCCAGTTTAAAAAATATTCCTGTTCTCGTTACAATTCCTCAATTAGTTGGGGGCGGTGCTGTAGGAATGTCGATCGGCGATTCAATTCCGGTTTCAGAACGTTCGATGAGAATTTCTAAAATGTTAAATTCGTGCGATGTAATAATTGAAAGTGCAGTCGCTTTAACACAGGAAATTCACGACGGGCCGTTTGAATGTTATACGGGGCATGGCATTTGGGCATGGTGGTCGGGACAAAATACTTATAATTTGCGCGATAAAAATTTAATCAGGATAGATCTCGATGAAAATTTACGTAAAGCCGTCGAATTAAATAAAACTGTTCAGGAAGCTATCGACAAAGGTTTACCGAAGACTAAAGCCGCAAAAATTCCGTTTAGAATGGAAATGTCAGCGTTTGCCCGTCATGAAGGAAGTATACCTATTGTTGGAGACATCGGAAAGGTTTGGCCGTTGATCGCTCATGATGTAGCGAAAAATTTGGGGATCGAATTAGAATTTTTATCAGCCTCGCAGGATACTCCGGAAGGGCAGGAAATGCGCGAGTGGATCGTAAAAAATATTAAGCCTCTCGACCGTAATAAAATGCTTTCGCGTTCAAGAATTTATAATATTTAAAATTTATTTCGTAAAAAAGTCCGTTTAATTGCAATTTTCACATGACGGACTTAAATTTTTATTCTGCATCTTGATTATAAAGCCCATTCATAAATTTTATTATTTAATCTTCGTTTAATGGCGCTGTAACGTTGCGGAACATTTTTTGATAATATGCATATTAATTTTAATTTCCATATACACTCGCGAACATCTCGAAAATAAAACTATTATGAAATTAAATTAAATTAAAATTTAGGCTGCAGACATGTCCAAATAAATCTAAACTCAATAACAAAAATTAAATATTAAATATAAAAATATAAAAAAATTCTCCCCAAGATTATAAAAAAATTTTCAAGGGGAGTTTTAATTTTAAAATTTCAAATCAATTCAATTTAATTAATTTCTGAAAATCAACGGGATTAAAAAACTTTCCGCAACTTCATCAGCGATTGGCTTACCGCATAAAATTTCAAGCAGTTTAACCGCAAAAAATGGCGTTATAGCCGGGCCTTTAGCTGTCGTAATATGTCCGTCAGTTTCTACGTTGTGTTTACCGATGTTAGCGCCTTCAAGCCATGATTCTAAACCAGGATAACAAACCGCCGTAACTCCGTGTAAAATTCCGGCCTTCCCTAAAGCAGCAGGAGCGGCACAAATTGCGGCGATTAATTTTTTTTCAGCGTCATATTTTCTGATGAGTTCGCGTAATCCTGTATGATTTGCAATTTCAATCGTTCCGCCTGGAATTACGATCATGTCAAATTTTTCGTCTTTAGCGTTTTCAAAAAGCGCATCGGCCTTAACATAAATATTATTTTTTGTGCGCACCATTTCGTTATTACTTAATGATACAGTTGTGACGACTACTCCGCCACGGCGCAAAATATCAACGGTTGTTAAACCTTCTGTTTCTTCAAAGCCGTCAAGCAAAAATACTCCGACTGATTTCATAATGACATCTCCTAAAAATTAAAATAAGATTTTTGAATTATAGCGCAAAAATAAAAAAATAATTTGACGTGAAAAATTTTAAATGTTATCATTCTCGCGAAATTTGCGGGGTGTAGCGCAGTCTGGCTTAGCGCGCATGGTTCGGGTCCATGAGGTCGGAAGTTCGAATCTTCTCAC
>CALCEM010000028.1 GCA_937900285.1 uncultured Fretibacterium sp.
CTCTGCGGTTAAATTAGTAAACAGATCCAAGATCCTGACGATTTCGCGCTGGACTTCGAGGGGCGGAACTGGAATTTTAAAATTTTCTATACTCGAAATATGAACGTGAGGAACGACAGCACCTTTTTTTGTTTCATAAATTTTGTTTTGTAATGAAGATAAGCAATAATAAATATATTTTGTTAAAATGCCTTCCTTCGCAACAATAGAAAACGCATCATTAACAAATATAGGTTCGTTCCAGTATTGCACATAACCAGCTGTACCACTTCCTGCAACAGTAATACATTCGCCTTCACGGTTATATTTATCGCAGTAAAAAGACGGTTCACGCCCCCCGGAAATCACAGGATAAGAACCGTTTACAGCTTGAGATTTTGTTAAAGTGCTTCCACGTTTCATTATTGAAATATCGCACAATTTTTTAAACTCGACCCCGTCAGGACATAAATTATTAATTAATTGTTTTAAATTCGACATCTTTGGGAAAATAAATTTATCTCACTAACTGCAAAATATTTTCTGTTATCTGATTAGCTTGTGAGATCATGCTCGTAGCAGAGTCCTCCAAAATTTGTAATTTTGCAAATCCCATCATTTCTTTAGCTGTATCTGCATCGCGTATAACTGATTCGGCACGGGATAAATTTTCGCTCATAGTTTTTAATTTTTCTGCTGTAGTTTCGAGCGAACTTATATAACCTCCGATTTTTGCGCGCTGGCTTAAAACTTTATCGATCGCTTCATCAACAATAGTAATTGACCGTGTAGCAGTTTCACGAGTAACAACGCTTATTTTATCAAGGCTTAAACCGCTCGCGGACATGTCTCCGATACTCAATAATAATTCTTCGCCCTGATTAGCTCCAATTTGAAACGTATTTGTTTGATCGCTTACGTGAACGATTGTTGAAAATTCTTCAGCCTGCAATTTATATTTTTTTGCTGTATCGTCCCAAATAGATTTTATTCCGGCCATGTGCGAGAATTCGACATCAATATTTTTGTTAATTGCACCCTTTAAATTATTGCCGGTGATTTTCACTTCAGCGATGTCGTCGTTTGTATGAGCGTCGGAAATTTTAGCTTTAAAAACGCTTTCCGTTGATTCCTGAACGGTATTTAATCCGAGCGTGTTTAATAATTCATCATCGCCTGAAAAATGTAATTCTCCAGATTTTCCGGGAATTGCTGAACGTATTAACATGGTTGCGCTTTTGTTATAGCCCACGAGTTCGGTGTCGGGGATTTTATTTCCGTTAGCATCGTAAAAATAATTTCCATCAGCGTCAGTTTTATATTCAAATTGTGGGTTGCCGTCATCGTCTAAAATTAAATATCCATCGGAGTCGCGTAAATATTTATTTGTGTAAACTGGTTCTGTACTAAAAACTGATTCTGATGAAGTTCCAGTACCGTCGGCGATTGTGCAAAATCCTTTTGGATCGTTAGTAAATTTTCCCTGTCCTAAATCTTTAGAAATGGCGTTATTAATTTTTTTTGCGACATCTTCAATTGTATCGTTGCCGTATAAAATTATGTTAGTTTGTTTTCCATCGCCTTGAGTGATCGTTAAAGTTTTGGGCTCGTTGAGAATTGAAACGCCCTCAGAATTTTTTATGTCTGAAAGAGTTGCGTCGCGGATGACGGTTTGTTTTATTTCGGTGTCAGCATCTGCCCAAATTGGGATTTGATCACCATTTGTAAAGCCTGGTATTTCGCGGGCTGCCGGTATTTCCATGTCTTCATATTGCACGTCATGGCCAATTGATGTTGAAGTTATTGATACTTTCGAAGGATCACTATTTATACGAATCTTGGCACTACTAGAAGAAGCAGCATCACCTATGCCAAATGCAGTATAGTTCATACTACTCGCGTTTATTTTCCCTCCCCTTATCGTTATGTTGTTATTACCTTTATCAAGGTCACAAAAACCACTACCAATACCTGCAGATCCATAGCCTCCTACTGCATTAATAACTCCTCCGTTTATTGTAATACTTCCCCCGCCATCGTAAGAACTTGTATTACCTCCTCCAATACCTGCTCCCCCCCTGTAGCTATTTTCTAAACCTACGCTTCCATAGGCATTTATAGTTCCACCGTTAATCGTTATACTACCAGCTCTTCCACCTTCATGCTCACGATAACTACCAGCTCCTCCAATGCCTGCTCCTCCTTGTTCATCACCGCCTATCAAATCACCTCCTGCAACTATCAGAGTCCCAGCAGTTTTAAAATCTCCCTCTACACTGCTTAGAATCAATTCCGCACCATCTGGAACTTCAAGACCTGCGCGACCTTGCCCACTTTTAAGAGTATTAGTGCCACTCAAATATAAATCAACTTTTGCGTCAGTCATGTCAAACGCACAAGCCATGGAAGTACCACTAACATCAATATCTACATTATCAAGGAGTATGATAGTGTCAGAACCAGGAGCAATTTTAATTTTATTAACAGCGCTCGACCCCGTAATTCTATAAACATTTTTTCCAGTATCATATATAGTCAATACGCCTCCGCTGAATTCCCATCCATCTCCAGAACTTTCACCTGTTTTAATATCACAACCAGTTGATATATCGATTCCACTCCCGCCAGTATGATCGACAATTTCAATACTCAACTCTGTAGCTTTAACTTCTTCGGCCACTGTTAAATTAAAAATATTACTCTTCTGAATTTGCGTTTCTCCCGGAGGTGCTGCGATCAAATCAATTATATAATTTCCTTCCACGCTCTTTTTGTCGCCAAATTCATCAATAGTCGTTAATTCCCCGTTGATGTGCGCATGTGTGTCAAGATCATTTGAAGACCATAAACCGCCCAAACTTCCGTCAAGCAAATTTTTTTTGCCGAACCTCGTCTCTTTAGAAATTTGATTTATGTGCTCGCGTAATTCGCTTATTTCTTTTTGAATATATGATCTGTCCTGACTGGTTAATGTATCGTTTGAAGCCTGCACCGTTAAACTTCGAATTTTTAGCAACGCTGAATTTATTTGATCCAGTCCGCCCTCCGCAGTCTGTAATAATGAAATTCCGTCCTGAGTGTTCGCTAAAGCCTTATCGAGTCCACCAATTTGAGCACGCAATTTTTCACTTATCGCAAGTCCCGCAGCATCATCAGCCGCAGAATTTATCCGTAATCCAGTCGATAAACTTTTAATCCGCTTGTCAAATTCGCTGTTAGTCCCTTTTAAAGAATTATAAGCGAACATCGACATTAAATTATTTAGTATTACCATTTAACATCACTGCCCCCTAGAAAAAAGATTTCAGAAAGACCTAAGAAGTACGATCGATAAAGATTCGTACCTCCCCCCAAGAGTAAAACTATTAATTTTAAATTTATTCACGAAAATATCAGCTTCTTAATATTGGTTTTATTCTTGTGTATCGGCAATATTTAAAATATATTTAATTTTAAAATTTCAGAACGTGTAAAATGTTAAATAAATGTTTAATTCTATAATTCAAAGGGTGATCATTTTTGCAGGAAGATTTAAATATATTTCAGGAAATCTCAAACGATGAATTACGAGCAGAAAAAAATTTTTATGAACGCGATTATAATTTATGTCTGTTCTTAATCGGGAGAATTTGCGAACACATCACGGCCGAAATTTGCAGAAAAAATAATTTAAACGTAACTGAAAACATCTCTCTAAATATCGAATTGCTATTTAAAAATAATATCATTGACCAGCATATTAAAGATTTATTGCACAAAATCAGAGAAGTTAAAAATGCTTCCGGACATTGTTATTACTCATCCGAATTAACTTGCAGGTTGTTGCTGGCGTTTATTAAAGAGTTTCATAAATGGTTCACTGAAAATTATTCTAATCATGGGGGAGAATTTGATAAAAAAATTATTGAATCGCAAATTTTTAAAGATGTGTCAGAAAATATTACGCCTCCTGAAAATACGTCAAATGAAGATAACCGCAATAAAAATAAATTTTTAGAATTATGCAAGACTGGAAATGTTCAGGCAATCAAAGAGGCCATTAACTCCGGCGAAAATATTAATCAGCAAGATCAAAACGGTTTCAGCCCATTAATGAAAGCAGCTCAATATAATGATCATCAAGTCATAAATTTTTTACTGGCTAAAGGCGCAAACATAAAATTAAAAAATAAAAATGGCCTGACAGCTTACGATTATGCAAAAAATAATGCTAAATTAAATAAAACTAAATTAATGAAAAAATTAGAGGTGTAAATAATTTTGGGGTTTACAATTTGGCAGGCAGTAATAATTTGCCCGTTAATATTTTTAGCTGGATTTATTGACGCTATAGCAGGCGGAGGCGGTTTAATTTCTTTACCGGCTTATATGATCGCTGGTTTTCCCGTACATGTCTCGATCGCCAGTAATAAATTAAGTTCGGCAATGGGCACAACTTTCGTAACAATAAAATATTTTATGGATGGATTTATCCCTGTTAAAATTTCGTGTTGTTCGATGATTTTCGCTCTAATCGGTTCAGGGCTGGGAGCTAAAACTGCACTATTAATTAGCGATGGAATTTTTAAAATTTTAATGTTGATCATTTTGCCGGCGACAGCGTTTTACGTTATGAAGAGCAAAAAATTATTAACTGAACATGAGCAGGAAAATTTAAACGAGAAAAAAATAATTATTATTTGTGCTGTTATTGCGTTATTTTTGGGATTTTACGATGGATTTTACGGACCTGGCGCTGGAACTTTCATGATGATTTTATTATGTGGCTGGGCGCGCTTGAATGTTCAGAAGGCTAACGGAGTCGCAAAAGCTATGAACATGGCCACTAATTTGGCGGCGTTGACAGTATATTTTTTAAACGGCAAAGTAATTTTAATTTTGGGACTCATGGCCGGGATATTTAGCATTATAGGCAATTACGTCGGAGCAAAATTTTTTGAAAAGGGTGGCGCAAATATCGTAAGACCTGTAATTTTTATTGTGCTAATATTATTTTTAGTTCGTGTAATTTCGGATTTAATTTAATTTTTTTAATTTTTTTAATTCAAAGTTTCAGGAGGTTTTTAATTTATGCGTAAATTTATTTTTTTAGTTTTAGTTTTCGTGTTGGCTTTGAGTTCGAGTTTATACGCTCATCCCGGAAAATTGGACGAAAACGGCGGACATGTTGACGCTGCAACCGGTGAATATCATTATCATAAAGGGTCAAAAGCATTATTACCGTATGACATCAGAATGAACGCGCTTTATAAAGCCAAAGTCGTGAGAGTTATTGATGGTGATACGGCTGTATTTTCGTTGATGATTGGCGACGGGAAAAATTATAAAGATGAGCGCGTAAGATTTACCGGCGTAAACACTCCCGAAACAGTTCACCCAAGTAAACCGGTTGAATATTACGGAAAGGAAGCGAGCGACTTCACTAAATCTCAATTGACTGTCGGTAAAATTGTTTGGCTTCAAACTGATGTCGGAACACGTGATCGTTATAGCAGAATGTTGGCATATGTTTGGACTGAAGAGCCGAAAGATGTCGACGATGAAAAAGAAATACGCGAAAAAATGTATAATGCGACCTTATTGCTTGAAGGTTATGCGCAAACTTCGAACGTTCAGCCGAACACAAAGTACTCAAAATTATTTGCAAAATTCCAAAAGGAAGCCCGCGAAAATAATAAAGGTTTATGGAATCAACAATAATTTAAATCGAACACGCTAAAAATTTGGGGTGGCGGGGCAGGGTAATATTTTTAGCTTTTCGCAGGCCATGCAGTTTAAAATTGTAAAATTCAAGCAACACGCGAGCCGTATTAAATTCTTACAGGTGGTTTTAAAGCATGATTATTTAATAAAACCGCATTTAAATTATTGTCCGATAATTTTTTTACAAGTTCAATCAATGAAGCACTTTCCATTTCACCATGATCAGGACGGATAATTATTAAATTTGAACTGGTAGCTTCAATTAATTCATGATATTTCATATCGGCAGTTATATAAACATCAGAGTTTGAATTTTTCGCAACCCTCCAGAATTCCGCCCCAGAACCTCCGCATAAAGCTACACGAGAAATATTTTTTACATTGTCAAAATTTTCAGGGGTATAACAATCTAAATAATTTAAATTCCATGAATATTTTACAAGTTTTAGAAGTTCATCAAGTAAAATTTTTTCCGGTAAAACCCCTTTAACTCCAAAACCTGAAGCATTATCCAAAATTGAAATATTTTTTAAACCCAATAATTTAGCCAGCGTGAAATTTACTCCGCCTTCAGCTTTATCCCAATTTGTGTGAACTGCAATAATTGTAATATTTCGTGTTATAGCTTCATAAATTGTTTTGCCAGGCTCTGAATTAATTTCAACTCGTTTTATTCCTCTGAAAATTAACGGGTGATGAGTTAATAAAATATTACATCCAAAATTTTCAGCTTCGATTACGGCCTCTGGAGTTGCATCGAGCGTTACAGCGATTTTATTTATTTTTGCGTTATAATTTCCGGCCATTAAACCCGGGTTGTCCCATTCTTCGGCCAATTCAAACGGGGCAATTTTATTTAAAATATTATTTATAAATTCTCGTACGATCATAATTTAATAATTTAATTTTATTTTTTATCTGGAAAATGTTTTTTTACGTCATCAATAAATTTATTTATCATTTCCGGCGTGTGTATAAATTCGGGGTTTGATAAATCAAGCTCTAAATATTCAGGATTGCCGGGCATTTCATTTTTTACAAATTCTGTAAACGGCAAATATGCATTATAAAGTGCGCGCCAATAATTTTCACCTGCATCGATTTCATCCTGTCTGCCTCTTAAATTTATGCGTCTCATAATTTCATCAAACGGACATTTTACGATTATAAATAATTTGGGAGCTTTTACATTTTTCAAAAACGAATCATAAAGCGTCAAATAACTTCCGAATTGACTGTCACTAAAATAACCAAGCTCATAATATAATTTTGCGTAAACTTTATCGCCGAACATACTACGATCCATAATATAATTATTTTCCTCCGAAGCGCATAAATATTGAGCGAATCTCTTAGCTAAAAAATTAATTTGTAACGGGAAAGCCCATTTACGATCATGATGAAATTTATCGAGCAAGTTTAAAGAATCCCTAAATTCTTCCGGCATAATTTTAAAATTTAATTTTTCCGCCAATAAATTAACAATTGTAGATTTTCCGCTTGCTGTCATGCCTTCGACGTTGATTTGAATTTGACCCATTATAAAAAATTTTCCTCCTAAAACTGATGATAAAAACAAGCAAAATTATAATAGCAGACTTTTTTAAAATAAATCCGTGACAAATTCCAGCAATTGAAAAAAATATAGAAAAAATATTAAATTAAATATTGAAATTTAAATGCCGATATATGAAATTATCATGAACTTTTGAAATATTGCAAAAAAATTTATGACTGTTAAAATATTTCGCGCGAGTAAAAATAAAAAAAATAAAAAAATTGCCCGGTTGGCGGAATTGGTAGACGCGCTAGATTCAGGTTCTAGTAAATGCAAATTTGTGGAGGTTCGAGTCCTCTATCGGGCACCGCATATCGTAAAAATAAAAAAACGTCGTTCAACTCTTGACGGTATAATTTTCATTTGCTAATATTCCACCTTGCAATTTTTACAAGTTTAATTTAATTTTAATAAATGTAAAAGAGTTTGGATAAATAATTTTTGTCGCGGTGACAAATTTTTTTATCAAGCAGACCTGGCCATTAAAAAGGAGGTTGCCTGATGTAATGCCCGAGTTTGTTCAGATCACTAAAGCCCGTAAACGTTACGTGTTCGGACGGAATATAAATGTCGCGGAAATGCCCGACATGATACAAGTGCAAAGAGATTCTTATCATTGGTTTTATCAGGATAATGTAAGTCCTGACGAAAGGAAATCACAGGGGCTTCAGGAATTGCTGGAGGAAATTTTCCCGATCGAAAGTTTTGACAAGCAGTATTCTTTGGAGTTTGTAAAATATACGATAAATTCCCCAGATAAATGGGACGACAGATACGTAAAAACCGAAGAGGAAGCACGCCAAAAAGATATTACATGGGCGAGACCTATTAACGCAACAATAAGACTGACGAAAAAGGACGGATCAAGCAAAGAAGATAAAGAAATATTTTTGGGCGATTTCCCTATAATGACTGATCGCGGAACTTTTATTATTAACGGGACGGAACGCGTCGTAATTAATCAGCTTGCAAGATCAGCAGGAATATATTTTACTAGAACTTCTTACGGCTGCAGTGCTAAATTAATCCCTGAGCGCGGTGCATGGTTGGATTTTGCTTTTGAACCTGATGAAATTGTTTCAGTTAGTTTTGATAACCGCAAAAAATTACCCGTTACGTTATTGTTAAAAGCTCTTGGCATGAAAGATAACGCGGAAATAATTGAAAAATTCGGCTATCAAGTTAAAATTATGGAGATCAGCGATGAATTAAAAGGAAAAATTTCAGTTGAAAATATTTCTGATTCTGACGGCAGAATAATAATCGCAGCTGGCAGACCGATTACAGCAGAAAATTTAAACGAATTATATAACAACAGCGATCCCGATAAATTCGAAGGAGTAAAAGTTTATGATATGCCGGACTCTATGGCTCTCGCTTTTAAAGATTCAACGAGAAACCCGGACGAAGCAAAAATTGAAATTTTCAAGAGATTACGTCCAAATGAACCGGCACGAGTCGAAAACGCCCGCGAATATTTTAAAACTATAATAACCGATTCAAGGCGATACACTCTCGGAAGGGTCGGGAGATATAAATTAAATCGCCGTCTCAATATGAATATTTCGGAAGATGTTAAAGAACTGACAGCAGAAGATGTAATGGCGATTATAAATGAAATGTTCGCAATGGTTACAGAAGATAAAGAAACCGATAATATAGATCATTTAGGAAACCGTCGCGTGCGTTCAATCGGAGAATTATTGCAGAATCAAGTGCGCATCGGATTATTACGAATGGAACGCATTGCAAAAGATCGAATGACTACGATGGATTTGGATTCAGTTTCAGGACGCGAATTAATAAACGTTCGTCCGATTGTTGCATGTTTGCGTGAATTTTTTGGTTCTGGTCAGTTATCGCAATTTATGGACCAAACTAATCCGTTAGCAGAAGTTACGCACCGCAGGAGGCTTTCAGCTTTAGGGCCGGGAGGTTTGAGCCGTGAACGTGCAGGATTTGAAGCGCGCGATGTAAATTATACGCATTACGGAAGAGTTTGCCCGATTGAAACGCCAGAAGGCCCGAATATTGGACTCGTTTCAAGTTTGACGACTTATGCGAGTTTAAATAGTTATGGATTTTTGGTCACGCCAAGAAGAAAAGTTATAAACGGAAAATTAACGAATCAAATAGAATTATTATCAGCTGATGACGAAGATAAATATTTTGTCGCAATGGCCAATACTCCGCTCGAAAAAGATGGCGTAACTATAGCCGGAGAATTTTGCCCGACAAGGCACGGCGATGATATTGACACTATCCCGGTTAATGAAGTTGATTACATGGACGTTTCTCCGCGTCAAATTGTTTCACCGTCAACGGCTTTAATTCCATTTTTGGAACATGACGATGCTAACAGGGCTTTAATGGGATCAAATATGCAACGCCAGGCAGTACCGCTGGTAATTTCCGAAGCTCCAAGAGTTGGGACAGGTATTGAACACAGGATCGCAAGAGATTCCGGCTCATGTATTATCGCAGCAGAATCCGGCGAAGTTGTTTACGTTGATGCTAACGAGATAAGAATTAAAGGGAAATTAAAAAAACCTAAATCATATAAATTAATAAAATTCAGAAGGTCGAACCAGTCAACATTAATACATCAAAAACCTTTGGTGCATAAAGGGGATTTTGTTGAGAAGGGAGATATTATTGCGGACGGTCAGGCTATAGATAACGGAGAATTAGCGCTCGGCCATAATGTTTTGGTGGCGTTTGTTCCTTGGGAAGGTTATAACTTTGAGGACGCTATATTATTGAGTGAAAATCTCGTTAAAGAAGATAAATTTACATCGATACACATCGAAGAATACGAAATCGATGCGCGCGAGACAAAATTAGGAAAAGAAGAAATAACTCGTGATATTCCCAACGTTGGGGAAGATATGTTAAGAGATCTCGGCGAAGATGGAATAATCAGAATTGGAGCAGAAGTAAAAGCCGGAGATATTTTAGTCGGAAAAGTTACGCCTAAAGGTGAATCGGATCAAACTCCGGAAGAAAAATTATTGCGCGCAATATTCGGAGAAAAAGCACGTGAAGTCCGCGACAATTCTTTAAAATTGCCAAATGGTTCATGGGGTAAAGTTGTAGCAGTTAAAAAAACCGGCCGCGATGATAATGAAACGCTTTCACCCGGAATAATTTGCTCAGTAAAAGTTTACGTAGCTCAGAGGCGTAAAATTACAGTCGGCGACAAAATGGCAGGCCGTCACGGAAATAAAGGCGTTGTGAGCAGAATTTTACCTGTTGAGGATATGCCGTATTTACCAGATGGAACGCCGGTCGATGTCGTTTCAAATCCTTTGGGAGTTCCGAGCCGTATGAATTTGGGGCAGGTTCTTGAAACAATTATGGGACTCGTAGCATTAAATAATAATTGGCACGTTGCAACGCCAGTTTTTGAGGGTGCGAACGAACAGGAAATTTTTGACGAGATCAAGAAGATTGCAAAATCAAAATATCCCGATTTAACAGAAGACGGCATGATAACTTTAAAAGACGGCAGAACAGGCAGACCAATGGATAAAAAAGTTACAATCGGATGTATGTACATGCTGAAATTAAATCATTTAGTTGATGATAAAATTCACGCTCGTTCAACCGGCCCATATAGTTTAATAACTCAGCAACCTTTAGGAGGTAAAGCTCAATTCGGCGGGCAGAGATTTGGAGAGATGGAAGTCTGGGCGTTGGAAGGTTATGGAGCTGCTAACGTTCTGCAGGAAATTTTGACGGTCAAATCCGATGATATTCGCGGACGTGATAAGACATACGAGAGAATCGTAAAAGGTCAAAGCCTCGTTAAACCAGGAGTGCCCGAAAGTTTTAGAGTTTTGGTGAAAGAGTTGCAAGGTTTAGGGCTTGATGTTGAAGTCGAATACGATGACGGAACTCACGGAGATATTCCATTAGAAGAGGACGAAAAAGGTCCATACAGCGGAATGAAAGCGCGTGAAATTTTTGGAGAACCAGTAAGGAAAAAACGTAAATCCAAAAAGAACCCCGAACCAGAATCGGAATCAGAACCAGAACCAGAACCGGAATTAAATAATAATGATTTCGATGATCCTTTTGAAAATATTAGTGGCCCTGATGCTGCTGATTTAATTGCGCTCGAAAATAATAACGATAATGATATATTCTCACCTGACAATAACCGAGAGGATGAATAATTTTGACGGGAAAAACAAAAAAAGAAATTACAGGCGTTAGGATAAAATTAGCAACTCCCGAAAGAATACACGAAATTTCCTGCGGAGAAGTTACTAAACCTGAAACGATAAATTACAGAACTTTAAGACCCGAAACAGACGGATTATTTTGTGAAAAAATTTTTGGTCCGACTCGCAGTTATGAATGCAAATGCGGAAAATATAAACGTTCAGGCCCCAAATTTAAAGGTGTTATATGCGAACATTGCGGAGTAGAAGTTACAGACAATCGCGTGCGCCGTGAAAGAATGGGACATATTGATTTAGCTGTACCAGTTGTGCATATTTGGTATTTGAGGGGGATTCCCAGCAGATTAAGTTTATTACTTGGGACGAGCGCTAAAGATTTGGAGAAGGTTGTATATTTTGCGCCGACCAGAAAAAACGAAAAAGCATATAAAGTAACCGGCACAAATCATCCTGAAATTGTAAGCGTTGGGAGCGTAATTTGTGAAAGTGAGAGAAAAATACATAAATATTACGATCCTGAAGGATTTGTCTGCGAAGATGCTTATACAATTGAAAACGTTGAGAGCGTTCCGGTAAATGTCGGCGATATTATTTCGCCCCAAACTTTAACGCGCTATAAATCGGATTATGGTGATGATAGTTTCTCAGCTGAACCGGCTTTTATATTGAGTGAACCTGATGAAAATTCAGAAATGGAAATCGGGACAATTATTCCAGCTTCAAAAGTTGAGACGACTCCCGGCACTTTTATACGCGCAAAATCCGGAACTAACGAGGCATTTATTGTAACTGGTGTAAATAAATTACCGTTCTCAAAAGGTGAAGTATTATCCAGAAGCGAATTAACATTTTTTGAAAATAAATATCCCGGACATTTTAAAGTAATTGAACATGAAAACGTTGTTGATGATCCGTGTCATATTGTTATTATTCCCGGAAATTCGCCGTTTAAACAAGGTGAAGTAATTTACGAACGTCAACAAAATTTATGTTGCGAATATGACAAAAATTTTGAAGCTGGGATCGGTGCTGATGGTGTTCAGACTTTAATAAATAAATTGGATTTGGATTTATTGTCCGTAGCTTTACGCGAAGAAATAGCGGATTCAACCGACCAGAAAAAACGTAAATTAGTGAAACGTTTACAAGTTTGCGAGGATTTCAGAAAAAGCGAATCCAAACCGCAATCAATGATTTTAAATGTTTTGCCGGTGATTCCTCCAGATTTGAGACCGCTTGTACAACTTGATGGCGGAAGGTTTGCGACTTCGGATTTAAATGATTTATACAGGCGAGTAATTAACCGTAATAACAGGCTGAAAAAATTGCAACAGTTGCACGCCCCAGAAATTATAATCAGAAATGAAAAACGAATGTTGCAGGAATGCGTTGATGCGTTAATCGATAATGGCAGAGTCGGTAAAGCAGTACTCGGAGCAGGTAACAGGCCGCTAAAAAGTTTAACGGATTTGTTGCGCGGTAAAAAAGGCAGATTCCGCCAAAATTTATTGGGTAAACGCGTAGATTATTCCGGGCGTTCGGTTATAGTTATCGGGCCTGAATTAAAAATTTATCAGTGCGGATTACCTAAACAAATGGCGCTGGAATTATTTAAACCTTTTGTAATTCGCAGATTAGTCGAGGGCGGATTAACTTCGAGCGTGAAGAGTGCTAAGCGTGATATAGAAAAGGGTGGCGATCAAATTTGGGAGATTCTCGAAAATATTATTAAAGATCACCCTGTTTTATTAAATCGCGCTCCTACTCTTCATAGATTGGGTATTCAGGCATTTGAGCCGGTGTTAATGGAAGGTAAAGCGATCAGACTTCATCCGATGGTCTGCACGGCTTTTAATGCGGATTTTGATGGAGATCAGATGGCAGTGCATGTCCCGTTAAGCATAGAAGCTCAAGCAGAAGCGAGATTATTGATGCTGTCAGCAAATAATTTATTGTCGCCTGCTAGCGGAAGCCCGGTCGTTACGCCAACGCAAGATATAGTTTTGGGCGTTTATTATTTGACGGATATACGCGACGGAAAACCCGGCGAAGGTAAATATTTCGCAAATGAGAATGACATAATGTCGGCCATGTCTCATAATTTGGTGCACGTCAACGCAAAAATCTGGTTAAAAGAGGAATCGGAAGAACTCCATAAAGCTCAGGGACGCAGAAAATATGTTATAGGTGACAAAGATTTTATAGTTGATAGTTTTGAAGATGTTCCGGCAGAAGCGAGATTAATTTTTATTGAGACGACTCCCGGAAGAGTTTTATTTAATTCCAGGCTTCCGGACGCTTTAAGATTTGTAAATAAAAAACTGGACAAAGGCGGAATAAAAAAATTATTGGATCAAGCTTATAACAGCATAGACCGCGCCGGAGTTGTAAAGATGCTCGATGAAATTAAATCTCTCGGCTATCATTGGGCGGCTCGTAGCGGTATCAGTTTCGGAGTTCAGGCCGTCAGGATTCCTGATGAAAAAGCGACTATAACAAAAGCAACTCAAGCCGAAGATGATATTGCAAAAGAAAATTACGAGATGGGTTTATTAACTCACGATGAATATTTAGATCAGAAAAGCAAATTATGGGGACAAGCTACGAAAGATATTGCCGACAAAATTAAGGAGCATATGAGTCCGGATAATCCCGTTTTAATGATGGTCGAGAGTGGTGCACGCGGATCGCTCGGACAAATGGGACAAATGGCAGGCATTAGGGGTTTAATGGCTGACCCGACTGGTAAAACAATAGATTACCCTATTACGGCAAATTTTAGAGAGGGTATGAACATGCTTGAGTATTTTATTTCAACGCATGGAGCGCGCAAAGGTTTAGCCGATACAGCATTACGTACAGCGAAATCAGGATATTTAACGCGCCGTCTCGTTGATGTTGCTCAAGATTTAATTATTACTGAACATGATTGCGGAACTAATAAAGGATTCTGCTTAAGACCTTTAACCAGCGAAGGAAAAATTATGATCGGTATAGCTGAAAGAATTGCGGGGCGCACAGCTTTACATGATATAGAAGTCAACGGGAAATTAATTGTAAAATCCGGTGAAATTATTACGCACGCAATAGCCGATGAAATTGAAGCAGCTGGCATTAATGAAGTTTGGGTGAGGAGTCCGCTTGCTTGTGGTTTGAAAAAAGGTGTATGCCAAAAATGTTACGGTCATGATCTTTCGTCCAGACAATTGGTGCCGATCGGTGAAGCTGTCGGAGTAGTAGCGGCTCAATCAATCGGAGAACCCGGAACACAGCTCACAATGAGAACGTTTCACACTGGCGGAGTGCGTTCGGCTGAAGATATTACGCAGGGTTTGCCAAGAATTGAACAATTATTTGAGGTCAGAAGGCCGAGAAAAGTTTGTATATTGGCAGGACTTGACGGAACTGTCTCGGAAATTGTCAGCGAAGGTAAACGCCGTGTCGTTATTATTAATGATGAGGGCGAAAAAGTTACGCAGACTATACCGAGCGGTCAAGATTTAAAAGACGGTATAGAAGTCGGAATGCAGGTAACGAGATTAACGCCATTAACAGAGGGAAGCATTGATCCCCAGCAATTATTGGAGGTTGAAGGCATCGATGCTGTTCAGAGGATGCTCGTTGATGAAATTCAATATGTGTATCACTCTCAGGGCGTTTCAATAAATAATAAACATATCGAAGTAATTTTAAGAAAAGTCGCGCCGCTGAACAAATTAAAAGTAATTAAAGAGGGCGACACATCTTTTGTTGGCGGCGATATGATTTGGGAAGATGAAATAAACAACGTTAAAACTCTCATAGACAGCGACAACAGTGAAAGAATTAAAGGAGCGTGCGAATTATTTTCGGGAGATATTTTAAAATCTGTAAAAGGTGCAGACCCCGAAATTGAAGAACTTGTCGGGCACAAAATAGATCAGGAATTATTAACGAAACTTTTAACGCCCGGTGTAGCAATTACATCCATGACGCTCGAACATAACGGAACAGATCTCGATGTAATAATCGGTAAAGCAGCATTTTATAAACAAATGGAAGGTTTAAGACTGATGCGCGATGTTAGGTTAGGTAATTTAAAAATTAAAAAAGGTACATCGCTTAAATCTGATGAGCTTAGGCGGCTTACATCTCAAACAGTTCCGCCGATTATAAAAGTACGTAATAGATTTTTACTTGATAATATGGTCGGCAACAGATGGCTTGCTGAAGATATTCCGTTACAGGGTAAAGAGCAAAAATTTATACCTGCTGATAGTCTTCTGGATGAAAAGGTTGCTATAAAGATTTATGACGCTGGAATAAAAGAGTATAAAGTGTGGCATGTAACCGAACATATAAACGTGATCGAAATGCTGAAAAGTACTCTGATGGGTCGTGATTTTTTTGGCAAAGAGTTAATAAATTACGATGGCGATAAAAAAACAGTCGATGAGGAAATCATACAGGGAATAGCGGACGGGAGTATTGAAAAGATTGAGACCGAAGACGGAATTTTTATGCATGATGAAATTATGGAGAGATTTTTAATTTCAAAGCTTAAAAATAAAGTTTTGCTTAACGTAGAATTTTCCGAAGATAAATCGGAAGTTGATCCAGATAATAAATTTATTTCCGGCTTGGAATTGAAGACAGCAGTAATTGAAGAATTAGCGTTGAAAAATCCCGTACATATTTACGTCCGTGCTTCAAACGCCAAATATGACGAAGCAAAAATTGTAATGGATGTCACGTTTGTTCAAAAATTGCGTGAGATGCCTGATTGCAGGCCGTTTATTCACGGTATAACGAAGGCGGCTCTTGCTACGGATAGTTTTTTGAGTGCGGCTTCATTCCAACAGACGGCGCAAGTTTTGGCCGGAGCAGCTGTGAGGGCGCAATTAGATCCGTTACATGGCCTGAAGGAAAATGTAATAATTGGGCATTTAATTCCTGCTGGAACTGGCTCGGAAGCATTCAGATCGATGGCGTATCAGGGGAATGATTTTATTTTGAAGAATGTTGCAGAAATAAAAACGGACGATAAAAAAGCAGATTCGCCCGAAATAAAAGGCTCTGATATATTCGTAAATTCTGAAAGTAAATAATTTATATTTAAATTAAAATTTTAAAATTTTTGCCGTCAGTAAAATTAAATTTTTAAATGCTGACGGTAATTTTTTTATGCGTAACAACAAAATATTTTTATTTGAAGTTATAAAATTTTTGAATGCATCTGAAATATTTATGCCTTTTTCCGAACACAATAAATCAAAATCATTTTTTAATTCTTCGTCTATTTTAAATTTAATTTCCGTCATAGCCATAATTATTTTAAGCTCCTTTTTAAATTTTTAATTTTCGATATTATATAAAAAAAGACTCCGGCAAAATTTATTTAATTACCGAAGTCCTGAATAAAAATTTTATTTCAACGCTTCATTTATTGCGTTAATTACATCCTGCGGTTTTGCCTGCCCTTTTGTTTCTTTCATGATCAAGCCCTGAAGGAATTTTAATTTTTTACCTTTTTTGTCGCGTCCTGATTTAATTTCATCGATAACATCCGGATTTGCTTCCATTACAGTTTTTAATATTCCCGTTAAAGCGTCTCCAGTTATTCCGCCTTCAGTTATTCCGCATGATTTTACAGCCTCGTCAATGTTCGCGCCGTTATTGGCCATGAAGTCAAATACTTCTTTTGCTTGAGTCGTTGATAATTTTCCATCGTCAATCTTTGAAATTAATTGCGCCAAAATTTTAGGAGTAATTCCGAAATCTTGAATTTTTATATTTTTCTCGTTCAGAACTCTTAAAACTTCCGTACGCACCCAATGTGAAGCACGAACCGCAACAGCTCCAGCCTTCACGCAGTCCTCAAAATAATCCGCAAGCTCCTTCGCATCAGTCAAAACATCCGCAACTTCTGACGGGACTCCCATTGCTATAAATCTTTTTGCCCTGACATCCGGCATTTCCGGCATCATCGCTTTAGTTTTGTCGATCCATTCCTGCGTAATTATCAACGGAGGCAGATCGGGTTCAACAATAAATTTTCTGTAAAATTCTTTAACTCTTGACGCTGATGTAATTCCCTTCGCATCATTCCAGTGCCGAGTTTCCTGCAAAACTTCTCCGCCCTGTAACATTATTTTTTGCTGGCGTTTAATTTCGTATTCGATGGCCTTTTCAAGAGCGTGGAAGGAGTTCATATTTTTAACTTCAACTTTGCGCCCCCAGCGTCCGTCAGAACATTTCATCGAAACATTTGCATCAAATCTCATCATACCCTTTTCAAGTTCAACCTCTGAAGCTCCGGAATATATTACGCGCCTTCTCAATGTCGTAACGTATTCGACGGCCTCTTTTGCTGATGAGACATCAGGCTCTGAAACTATTTCAGCGAGTGGCATTCCCGATCTATTGTAATCTACAAACGAGATCGCCGCGCCCTCAAGTCTTCCGTCTGAAGCACTATGATGCAAGCTCCCAACATCCTCCTCTAAATGCAAATGGTTCACCCGAATTTTTTTTAAATTTCCGTTTTCGTCGTGAACTTCAATAAATCCCCCTGCCACGATCGGCAAATCGCATTGACTTATTTGATGACCTTTCGGTAAATCCGGGTAAAAATACGACTTCCTGAAAAATAATGATTTCGGCTGCACCGTACAATTTAAAGCCATCCCCGCTAACATTCCCTGCTGTACAACTTGATAATTTAATCTAGGCAATGAACCAGGCAAACCCATACACACCGGACATATATGCGTATTAGGTGGCACGTCCGTATTTGTTGAACATGAACAGAAAATTTTTGTGTCAGTTTTTAATCTTATATGTATTTCAATTCCTATTACTGGCGTAAATTTTAATTCGGACATTTTATATTTATTTCACTCCTCCATTTGCAATTTTTGGCGAACCTGTATGACGTTCAATCGCTACACCTGCGTTTAACAATTCCGAATCACTCCAGCGCGATCCAATTAATTGCAATCCGACCGGCAAATTATTTTTATTTTCATATCCCGTAAAAAATGAAAGTCCCGGCAATCCTGCTAAATTTACGGGCAACGTATATAAATCAGTTTCATAACCTTTCATCTCGTCTTCATCAAGCTCGCCAATTTTTGGAGGCAGTGAAGGTGTTACGGGTTGTAAAATAAAATCGGTCTGCTTGAACGCCTGCGCAAATTCCTGAGCTATCAACGTCCTGACCTTCGTAGCAGCAACATAATATTCATCGCACCTTGATGGTTCTGTTAAACATGTTCCGGCGATAATTCTCGATTTTACTTCGCTCCCAAATCCATAAGACCTAACACGCTCGAACATTTCTTTTAAACTTGTTGCGTCCTGAACAGTATAGCCATATCTCACGCCGTCATAACGTTCCAAATTTGTATGAGCTTCCGACATCGCTAAAGCGTAATAACATGCTACAGCGTAACGAGAAATTACGGGCAATGAAACTTCTATAATTTCCGCGCCTTCGGATTCGAGAATTTTTTTAACGTTTTGCATCGCGTTTAAAATTGGTTCGTCGAGCGTAAAATTTTGAAATTCTTTCACGAGTGCGATTTTTTTGCCTTTTAAATTTGCGTCTGGATCATGCGTAAAATTCGGTGTGAAATTCCTAAAGCTCCCGGAATCTTTTGGATCATGTTGAGCAATGACTGACATTATAATTTGAAGGTCGCGGACTGTTCTCGCAAACGGCCCAATTTGATCGAGCGATGAACCATAAGAAATTAAACCGTAACGGCTCACCATTCCATAAGTTGGTTTTAGCCCGTAAACTCCGCAATATGATGCAGGCTGCCTGATTGAACCGCCAGTGTCAGAACCTAAACCGAACGGAACATAACCCGCTGAAACTGCTGCCGCTGAACCTCCAGAACTTCCGCCGGGAACTCGTGTAATATCATTTGGGTTTTTTGTCGGGCCGTACGCAGAATTTCCGCAAGTATTTCCCATAGCAAACTCATCCATATTAGTTTTACCCATTAGGATCGCTCCGGAATCTTTTAACAAATTCCAAACTGTTGCGCTATAAGGTGGTTTCCATTCGCCTAAAATTTTGCTGGCTGCTGTCGTCTTAATTCCTTGAGTGCATAAATTATCTTTTAAGACGGTCGGGACACCTTTTAAAATTCCGTCTGAATCGTTTTTATAATTTAAATTTTCGTCAGTTCTGGTAATGAACGCATTAATATTTTTTTCGAGCAAGTTAATTCTATTTTTGCAAGAGTTAAATAATTCCTGCGCTGAAAATTTTTTATTTTGCAAACCTTCAATTACTTCATATAAATTTAATTCGTATAATTCCATTTTTTAAATTAACCTTCCATTATTTTCGGCACTTTAAAATAATCGTCCTGAATATGTCCGCTTTCGTTTAAAATTTCGCGGGTGTTTTTAAATTCTTTTATTTCATCTTCGCGCAAAGGACATTCCAAAGCCTCAGCAAAACTAAACGGCTCAACATCTTTTAAATCCAATTCCTTAAAACGGTCGAGCATGTTCAAAAAATTATTTATATATCGCACTGCGTTATTTAACTCGTTTTCAGTTAAGACTAAACGGGATTCGAGCGCGATCCAATTTACTTCATCTCTGCTTAACGCCATAAAATATAATTACTCCTTAAAAAATTTTTGTTTATTATAATTCATTGATATTTTTATTTTTATAAGCGAACTGAAATTTAAATTAAAATTAAAAAAATCCTCCCCATAAAATTTAAGGAGAGGACAAAAATATTTTTATTCACTTAGAATTTTAAATTTATTTATTCCGCATCGACTTCAACCAGAATTAACGGCTCATAAGTCACGCCAGAATTTAACCAGCCCGAAACGATAATTAAATTATTTTCCGGGACGTTATAAATTTCTTCGTTTGATTCACCGTCATAAAAATCTGCGATGTAATCATCATCTGAAATTTCGTGATCGATCGGATTCGCGAACCAGAATAATTTTTTACCAGAATAATTTTTATTTTCGTCAAGCTCGATCAAAATATCATATTGCCCGGACTCTTCAACGTTTAAAGCAGGAAGCTCTGCGACAATTAAATAATTTTTGCCGTTAATATTTTTATAATTTTCGTTTTCGTTATTGCTTGTCGGGTTAATATTAAACTGCGTAAAATTATTTATTTCGTTTTGGATCAATTTTAAATTTAAATTTTCCGAGTGATCGCAATTCCCATCAAAAGTCGTATTAGCACTTGAACTATTTGCGGCGGGCTTGACTATCATTGTAATAGTTTTTTTAGCAGACCCCGCGCTGTTTGTTGCGACAATTTTTATTTTAAATGTTCCTGATTCGGTTGGAGTTCCTGAAACTATTCCGGCCTTTTCAGAAATACTCAATCTCAAGCCGTCCGGGTAATCAGTCCAAGTCAATTCATCCGGCACTCCGCCAGTAATTGAAATTCCGTTAGCATAATAAACCCCGACTGTGCCATTTGGTAATTTTGATAAATTAATTTTTGGCTTAATATTTTTTATGGTGAGTGTCAATGTTCCAGAGCATGAAGTAAAATCATTTTTGGCGGTGATCGTAACTTCAAACGTTCCGGATTCTGTAGGAGTTCCCGAAATTTTTCCCGTTGATGTTCCAATACTTAAGCCGCTCGGCAGGCCGTCAGCACTCCATGTAACGCCCGTAAATTTCTGGTTCAAGCTTAAAGTCGCTTTATAAGATTTATTTATTGTACCGTTGCTTAATTTTTTTGTTTTTAATTCCATATCACTCACGACAATCGTAAATGATACACTCGAAGACGAAATAGAATTATAAGCTGTAACAGTTACATTAAATGAACCTGAAACGCTGGGATTTCCGGAAATACTTATTTTTGAAACGCCGTTCTTATCGACAACAGCACTCGCGCTCATACCGTTGGGCATTCCTTCAGAAGTAACTGTGGCATTGTAACACGCAGTTTTTAACGATAAAGTTTTACTTATTGAATTTCCTATAAGTCCTTTAAGCTGTTTAATTGAACCTTTTATAACTGGAGCATTATCAACTATAGTTAATTTATATGTTTTAGACTCTGAAACCGCAACTGTTTTTTTTGTGGCTGGAGTTCTCGCGTAAACCGTAAAAATAAATTCTCCGATCGTTGTAGGTTTTCCGGAAATCGTTAATTTTTTTCCTTTCGTGTTAATTTTCAAACCTGCGGGGAAATCTCCGGCAGTAATAGTCCAGACAGTTTTTGCAGTAGTGTCCGTGAAATCTGTTATATTTGCTTTGTAAGATTTTAAATAAGTTCCATCGGTTAATTCAGCATCAATTTTATTTGTTATGATAGTTACAGTAAATTCTCTTGAATCGCTTCCGCGTTTAACAGTAAAAGTAAATGCCCCTTCTTTAGTCGGAGTTCCTGAAATTTCTCCGGTCGAAGCATTCAAAGTCAAACCGTCCGGGAGATCGCCGTCAGAAATGCTCCAATTTCCAGAAAGTCCGGAAGAACTTAATGTCGCGCTGTAAGATTTTCCGACTGAACCATTTGGAAGAGACCCCGTTAAAATTCCTTTTTCATTGCCCAAAATTGCCATCGCATGACGCAAATCTAATAATCCCCATTTAGTGTAATCAGTCATATAATTTGAGTCCGCACCGTCTTTTATTGCATTAACTATTTGCGAAGCTCCAACGCTGTAAGCTGCAGATAATAATGCGACAGCTCCAGCAACGTGAGGTGTAGCCATTGAAGTGCCTTGAAGGGTTGCGTATTCCTGATTTAAATATGTGCTTAAAATGCTCGAACCTGGTGCTGCGATGTTTACAACATTGTTATTATAATTGCTGAACGATGATTTTGTTAAATCACTTTGGCACGAAGCTACAACGATCATATTACTAAGCCCAGTAAACGAAGCAGGGTAACAATATCCGCCGAGCGATGAATTAGAATTTCCGATGTTGTTATTTTCGTTTCCAGCTGCTACACAAATTACGGTTTTATTTGTATCGTTGATGGCTTTTAAGGCTGAATAATACGGATTACTTGTAACACTGTAGGCTGAAGGAGCTTTATTTACATATCCTCCGAGTGACATATTTACAGCGACAACATTTACACCGGAATCTAAAAGGCTTTTAACATGGTTGATTCCGTTAATTATTTTATCGCTCGTTGTACTTTTACCTTCAAAGACTCTCACCGAAATAATTTTTGTCTTCCAGTTCACGCCAACAACGCCTTTGCTGTTATTCCCGACTGCTCCGATCGTTCCTGCTACGTGAGTGCCGTGCCCGTTTGTATCGCCGTAATCAGATGTTTTTGAGCTTGTAAAATTTTTACTGTTCGATTTATCAAAATTTGACGACAAATCAGAATGCGAATAATTTACGCCGGTGTCAATTACTGCTACATATGTGCTAGCTGAACCGGTTGTCACGTCCCATGCTTCATTTGCGTGAATAGCTTTCAATCCCCATAATTTATCAGCAGTGTAATACGTATCATTAGGAGTTTTATCCATTGTGTGCATAACATAATTTAAAGATGTGCCGATAACGTTAGGATTATTTTTTAATTCCTCCTGTAATTCCTGTTCTGTTTTATTATCGGAGTGAATCACCGCAAAAATTCCCTGCCCAGAATCTGAAAGAGCGTTATAAACCTGCGTGACTTCCCCGTCAAAATTTTTTGCTACCGAACTAGCTCGATCAAAATATAATGCAGCTCTGTCGAAAGTATGCCCGGAATTATTATTACTATTGTCAAAAGTTTTAATATTTTCAGGATATTTCATGAGCACAATAATATCGCCCGGAACTGTTTCGGATTCAGCGTAAAGACTCGTAACGCTCAGTAATAAAATTATTATTGACGTTAAAAATTTCTTGAACATAATCTGAATTCCTCCTTGATTAAAGATTTATTTATTATTTTTTTAATCGGCAATTATTGAATAAAAATTATTTTTGATTCTGCTGCGATAATAAAAATTTATTTATTTAATATTTAATTTAATAATGTATTACATTGGCCTCCGATCGAATTTTTTTAATGACACTTTCAGCTTCTGGACTAGTAAAATATTTATATGTTGATTCCGGCACAAGATTTTTTATTTTTTCAAGCTCATTATTTTTTATTGCTTGACGGACATTTGAAGCACTTATTATTTTTCCTGCTTCGGCTTTTCGCGGAACTATCACGCATTTAATACCATGTTCCGGCAGTTTTTGGGACATGATTTTATTATAAATCCCTGTTACTAAACTCGTCGGCTCTTCTCCTACGTAACGCGAATTTATTTTTAAAACTCCAGCGATCTTTATAAATATTTCCAAGTCCAAATTTGCATGGCTCTCAATTACTGCGCTCTCATCCTTCTGGAAATAACTCGGAAATGTAGAACTGCTGATTATATACGGGCCTGAATCATGGTAAATTAAATTTTTTAAATGCCTCGTCCCCTCAATTACTAAACGTTTACGAATTTCAAACGGAACAAGAGAAGCATCCTCACTCACTATAAATAAATGTAAATAATCATTCTCCCCCGCTGCCTTCTCAACTAAATATAAATGTCCCAACGTAAAGGGATTTGCGTTTAAAACGAGTGCCGCAATTTTTTCGCCGTCAATTTTAGTTTTTTCAAGCTCGTCCAAATAATTTTTAAATCCATCGCGCCGATTTTCCATAAAAACAATTTGATTGTTAATTCTCACGATCTCATAAAATCCTAAATCCCCGAAAAATTTCGCCGAATTAGTTTTTGTATATAAAAATAATTTGTAATTCCCCTTTGAATTTTCATGCTCCACTAAATGCGTTACAATTTGATTCATTAAACCTTCACCCTGATGTTCAGAGCTTACGGCCATGCAACGTAAAGTATTCCCAAAAGTGCTGCCAGTCGCTATAACGTTATAATTTTCATCGAACATCGCGCACGTATAATCCAAATTTCCATCGCGTCTTATGCCTTCATGGTTTAGCAGGTCATTTACTTTTTTGTTCGTAACTTTATCGGTCTCGTAAACTTTTAAAATAGTATATTCGCTCATAATTTTAAGCCTCCGAAATTCTATAATTTTTAATTGAAATATATATTATCAAAGGAGAATTAAATTTAAATCGTGACAGAACTCGAAAAAATGATTAACGGAGATTTATACGACCCAACAGATGAAGAATTAAAAAAATTGCGATTAAACGCCCATCATATTTGCGCAGAATATAATAAATTATTTGAGGATTCCGATGAAATTGTACGATATGAATTACTTGAAGAATTATTACCGAATGCGGACGAAGATATTTTTATTCAAGGGCCGTTTTATTGCGATTATGGATTTAATATTTATGTTGGCAAAAATTTTTACGCAAATTTCAATTTAACAATTTTGGATGTGTGTCCCGTCAAAATCGGTGAAAATGTTATGTTTGGCCCAAATGTTTCAATTATGACCCCTGTTCACCCAATGGAATTTAAATTAAGAAATCAAATTAAAGAATATGCTAAACCTATTGTTATCGGCGATAATTGCTGGCTCGCTGCAAATGTTACGGTGATCGGAGGCGTTAAAATTGGTTCTGGCTGCGTTATTGGTGCTGGCAGTGTCGTAACTCGTGATATTCCAAATAATTATTTTGCTGCCGGAAATCCTTGCAAATTAATACGCGAAATCAAAAATTAATAAAATATTAAAATCGGGAGAAATCTTTAAAATTTAATTATTTAATTATTTAATTCGATCTCTCCCGGAAAATTTTTATTTATTTTTTATTTATATAACGGCTTTTGTCTGCATAATTCTAAAATTTCGGCACGAACTTTTTTATTTAATTCTTCGTTGTTAATGTTTAAGATTACGCGCTCGATCCAATCCGCAATTTTTTCCATGTCCGAAAGATCAAAACCTCTTGTCGTAACGGCTGGAGTTCCGATCCTTATTCCGCTCGCAATTGTCGGGCTTAAAGTTTCAAAAGGAATTGTATTTTTATTCACGGTGATTCCTGCGCTTTCAAGATTTATTTGAGCTTCTTTGCCCGTTACTTTTTTGTTGGTCAAGTCGACTAATATTAAATGGTTATCCGTTCCGCCTGAAACTAATCTGAAATTTTTTTCAAGTAATTTATTTGCGAGATGTTTAGAATTTTTGACGATGTTTTCCTGATAAATTTTAAATTCCGGCTTGAGAGCTTCTCCCAACGCAACAGCCTTCGCCGCTATCACATGCATTAACGGTCCGCCCTGCATTCCTGGAAATACAGCAGAATCCAATTTTTTAGCAAACTCATTTTTACACATAATTATTCCGCCGCGAGGTCCGCGTAAAGTTTTATGGGTCGTCGTCGTCACAAAATCGCAATACGGTACGGGATTCGGATGAACTCCAGCAGCAATTAACCCGGCAATATGAGCAATATCAAATAATAAATATGCTCCAACTTCATCGGCGATCTCTCTGAATTTTTTTGCGTCGATTATACGGGGATAAGCACTCGCACCGCAAACGATTAATTTTGGTTTATGTTTTTTTGCCAAATCCCGCAACTGATCAAAGTCTATTAACTCAGATTCTTTATTTACGCCATAACTTACGACGTTATACAATTTTCCCGAAAAACTTACGGGCGATCCGTGTGATAAATGTCCGCCGTCCGTCAAATTCATCGACAAAATTGTGTCGCCGGGTTTCAAAACTGCAAAATATACGGCCATGTTAGTTTGGCTTCCTGCGTGGGGCTGGACGTTAGCATGTTCGCAGCCAAATAATTTTTTAGTGCGTTCTCGTGCTAAATTTTCGGCCTTGTCTATAACTTCACAGCCTCCGTAATATCTGTGTCCAGGATAACCTTCAGCATATTTATTTGTGAGCACTGATCCCATCGCTTCCATAACTGAAAATGATGTGAAATTCTCAGATGCAATTAACTCAATTTGATCATCTTGGCGGTGATATTCTTCGCTGATAATTTCCGCGACTTCCGGATCGGTTTTGCTCAAGTGTTCATAAAAATTCATATTCATAAAAATTAAATTACCTCCTGGAATAAAAAATTTTACTGATTATATCGCATATTAAAATTTAAGCGTTCAAAATTAATTTATTTAAATGTGACGATCGTAACTCCGTAACCGCCTTCGCCCTCAACTCCGAGCCGGTATTCTTTGACATATTTCAATCTCGAACACAACGCATGAACCTCACGCCTTAAAATTCCTTCACCGCGTCCATGTATAACAGTTACGACAGAATGCCCGGACCGATAAGCACGATCTAAATAACTTTCAACCAGAGGCATAGCTTCATCCACATACATGCCACGAACCATTATAGAGGCTGGGACAGTTTCATTATTTAATAATTTTGTCGTATCAACTGGAGGGTTTGCGACTTTAGCTTTTTTTTCTGTTGCTATTAATTTATCAATTGGGACATCGAGTTTCATCGCTCCAGAAATTAAATAAGCGCGACCGTTTTTAACTTCTTCGATTAACCCGACTAAACTGCTGCCGGCAATTTGAGCAGTAGCACCAGGCACGGGCTGAAAAGGTTTCGGAGCGTTTTCGATTTCTCGTTCAACTCTTTTAACTCGTCTTGTTTCGATAGCGTTGCGTATTTTTTTCAGTTCTTCGCGTTTAATATTCATGTTGTTAATTGCGGCATTTTTTATTATGCTTTCGTCTAATTCGCGTATTATATTTTGAGAAGTTCTTTCAGCATGTGAAATAACTCGTTCAGCCCGGCGGTCAGCAGCCTCCATAATTTTATCGCGTTGTAAATCAATTTCTTTTACACGAGCTTTATATTTTAATTGTAATTCTTCAGCTTCTCGCATTTTGTCACGTGAAATTTTTTCGGCCATGTCTAAAGCTGCTTTACGTTCGGTTAATTCGCTCATAATATCTTCAGTAGTGATCTCGCGTGAATCCAAATTTTTTTGTGCGATCTCCAAAACTTCTTCCGGCATTCCGTAACGTCTGGCGATTAAAATTGCATTGCTTCGGCCTGGAACTCCCATTAATAATTTATATGTGGGCTGTAAATTTTCAATATCAAATTCCATTCCAGCGGTTTCGACATTTGGGGTCGTTAAAGCATATTGTTTAACTGGATTATGATGGGTAGTTGCTAAAGTTATAGCGCCGCGATTTTTTAAAATTTCCAGAATCGCAACACCCAACGCAGCACCTTCATAAGGATCAGTCCCAGCCCCTAATTCATCAAGCAATACAAGTGAAGAGCTTGTAATATTTTTCAGTATATAAATTATTTTTTTCAGGTGCGAGCTAAAAGTTGATAAATTTTGCTCAATGCTTTGTTCGTCACCAATGTCAGCGAATATATTATCAAAATTTCCTATTACAGTCCCGTCACGTGCAGGAATTGGAAGCCCCATCCACGATAAAATTATTAAAATCCCGGCAGTCTTTAATGCTACAGTTTTGCCGCCGGTGTTAGGGCCGGTTATAACGAGTGAGTTAAAATATTCTCCGCACGACATATCAAGCGGTACAGCTTTCTCTCGTAACATTGGGTGACATGCTCCGACTAATTTAAAAAATTTTTTCCCGCTAAATTCCGGGATGATCCATTTTTTATCACGTATTAAATAATCGCAAATGTTTAAAATTTCAAATGTCCCGATAGTTTTTTCAGCGTTAATTATTGCGTTTTCACGGGAAATTATTAAGCGGGTTAAGTCACTTAAAATTTTATATTCTTCGTCACGTTCATCACGGGTTTTTATTATTAAATTATTATTTATTCTTGACAGGCTTGAAGGTTCCATATAAACCGAATTTCCAGAGCTTGAACGCTCAAACGCTAAACCGGGAAACCTGTTTATAAATTCCTGGCGCACTAAAATTAAAAATCTTCCGTCACGAAAAGTTAAAGATTTTTCCTGCAGCATGTTTAAAATTTCGGGATTTTCAAATATTTTTCTTGAAATATTCCGTGCATTACGTTTTAAATTTTCGAGTTCCGTGCGTATGTTAAATAAATTTTCTGAAGCATGATCGTTTAATCTGCCGGAGTCTTCGATGACGTTTAAATTTTCAATTTCGGAATTAAAATCGCGTATATTTTTCCTCAGAGCGTCAATATTTTTATACGAGTCAGTTTTTAATTTTTCGCCTAAACTTTCACGGATTTTTTTTGCGCAGTTTAATAAAGCTCTAACTTTTAATAATTCTTCGCCTGATAATATTCCGCTGCGTTTAGCATTTCTGAACATATTGCTGACCGGATCAACCGAATTAATTATAAATCTGCCGTTGTGATCTATAAAATTTAGCCATTCGCGTAATAAATTCTCACGTTGCTTTAAAACATTTAAATTTTCTGCAGGCTCTAATTTATTTAATATATTTCTGCCAAGTTCACCGCGTAATAATTCGTGATAAGGCTCTAAATTTTTCCCAAGCTCTAAAATTTCGCTGACACCCTGAGTTAATTCCATTTTAAATTATATTCTTCCCGTTAAAGCTCGAAAATCTATTAAATTATTTTGCTCCAAAAAATTACGAATTTCAGGCCAAATCATTCCGGCGTATTTCATGCAATAACTGTCGTTCATCCAATCTGTAGGCAAAATTTTATTAAACGTCATGAATATAGCATATATAAATATTATTAGACATAATGTTTTTAATGCACCGATGAACATTCCGAGAACGTGATCAATTAACGATAAACGCGCAACGCTCACGACAAACGATAAAATTATGCCGATCAACGAGAAAATTATTTCAACTAAAATAAATATTGCCATCGAACATATAAACCCGGCTATAGTACGATCAAACGAAGGCAGAAATTTTAATAATATTTCCGTAGCTTCATCCGTGAAAGTCATTGCGCAAAATATACTGACGAATAACCCGACAAAACCGATTATTTCACCTGAAAACCCGTTAAATAATCCGCGCACAATAAAAAACGCTAATACTATACCTGCACCAATATCAAAAATTAAACCTGCATTCATGATTTTTTAAATATTCTCCTTTTTAGTTGCAAATTATAAAATTTTCCATTCCTTGAGGAACACGATAATATAAAATTTTTAATTCCATTGGATTCACTGCCGAATCAATTTTATTTAAAGCGATTTCGCACAAGTCACCAGCCTCAAAATTAACTAACTCGCAATTTAATCCGGCACGTTCCGGATCATCTGAAATTATTTTCAAATTATTTTTTTGAGCATGTTCCGTTATAAAATTTAAATCATATTCACCGGGCTTTAAAAATTCTGATTCTGCATAAACGTAATTATGTCCGGCGTAAATCACGGGTAAAATATTTTTTAAATTATTGCAATTATTATTATTCTTCACAAACGAATATTTTAATAATTCGAGCGTTGAAACAGGAATTAATTTAATTTTCAGCCCGAACGCTAAACCAGCGGCATAACTCGCGCCGACTCTTATCCCCGTAAAATATCCCGGCCCGTTAGTGAGAGCAATGTAATTTAAATTCTGCCACGACAAATTATTTTGTGTTAAAAATTCTTCGCATATAAAAGGCAATTCGCTCGACTGTTTTCGGCCAAAATCCTTTTTAATCTGCGACAAAATTTTTCCGCCGGAACTTAATGCGATCCCGGTTATTTTCGTACTGCTGTTAATCGCCAAAATATTTAAATTTAATTCTTCGTTCATTTTCGTTTAATGCTTCAAAATAGATTTTTATAACTTTTTCGCCATTCATATTTAAATAATTCAATCTGTCGGGCCATTCAATAAAAATAATTACGTCATCATTATAAAAATATTCGTCAAGCCCTAAAGATTCCGCGCTGAAATTATCGAGCCTGTATAAATCGGCGTGTATTAAATAAATTTCTGATTTCGTTTCATATTCGTTTATTAGCGTAAATGATGGGCTTCTGATTAAATTTTCAACGCCGAAATATTTACCGATTCCGCGCATAAAAACAGTTTTACCCGTTCCGAGATCGCCATTTAATAAAATAATTTGGCCGGGCTTTAAATTTTTTGCAAAATCGCAGGCAAAATTTTTTGTGTCGGATTCTGAATGAGATATAAACTCAAAATTATTTTTTATTATTTTTTTTGTCTGCACGATGTTTTAAAACAGCTCTGAAAACAAATCCAGCAGCAAATAAACATAAAACCGATAAAATTTTTCTCGGAATTTCGATCTCTTCGCCACTCATGCGGCTTACTCCAAAAATAAACGCGCATGCTGCTACAAAACTTATTACGCTCATTAAAATTCCTTTTTTGCGTATTCTCTCGGTTTTTTCTATTTCTTCGTTCCAATCTACTTTTTTACGTTCAGTCATTTTTTATTCTGCTTCTCTCAAATTTTTTATTGCTTTCCTTAATGTGTTCGCTATTTCAGAAGCTAAAACCCCGTCCACTCCATCACGCGCTAAAATTTCCCCTGCCATTCCGTGAAGACTAGCGCCTAAAATTGCAGCGTCAAAAATATTTATTATTGATCCCATTCCAATAAATGCGCCTATGCAACCGGCTAATACATCGCCCGAACCTGGTACGGATAATTCTGGTCCGCCAAAATTTATTTTTTCAAATTTATTCTGGTGAGCTATTAACGTGCCGTGACCTTTTAAAACTACACAGCCGAATTTCTGCGATAAATCTTTTACAACTTGAACCCGGTTATTTTTTACATCTTCAACGCTGATTTTCATAAGTCTTGCAGCTTCGGCTTCATGAGGTGTTAAAACTGCGTCATCCCGGAATTTTAAATCGCTTTGATTCTGTGCTAATGCGTATAACCCGTCACCGTCAATTAAAATTTTTCCCGGCCACAAATTCCAGATATTTATAATAAATTTTTGCGCTGAATAATCCCGATCAATTCCCATCCCGGCGATCACTGCATTAAATTTATTATTCCCGTTTAAAATATATTCGTGCCATTTCAATTTATTATTTTCGGCCATGTAAACAATTTCCGGGATTCTTGCTGCACATGATCCGCAAACATTTTCATTTGAAAGTAGCGTGACAACTCCAGAACCAGAACGCAACGCACCTAAAGCACTTAAAGCCGGAGCACCCGGATAATGTTCCGAACCTCCAGCAATTAAAATCCTGCCTCGATCGCCTTTATGCATATCAATTTTACGGACTGGTAATAAATTTTTAAGCGTGTTCATTTTATTTTAATTTAATTAAATTTGGAGGCTCATGACCTTCTAAAACTGCCGCGATATTTTTCGCGATCATGAAGCCCATTGCGTTCCTCGTTCCGTAGGTAGCTGAACCGACATGAGGCATTAACACAACGTTATCAAGAATTTTTAAACCTGCTTCAACTTCAGGCTCATTTTCGTAAACATCTAAACCAGCTCCGGCGATTATTCCGCGTTTTAGGGCATGTGTCAAAGCTTTTTCATCGATTACCGGGCCTCGTGCAGTATTTATTAAAATTGCGGTTGGCTTCATCATTTCAAATTCTTTTGCGCCGATTAAATATTTTGTCTGGTCGGTTAATGGAACATGCAAAGAAATAAAATCAGAAGTCTTTAACAATTCTTCAAATTCGACACGTTTAGCTCCGATTTTGTCCAGCTCTTCGCAATTATGACGGCCAAAATAAATTACTTTCATGTTGAAACCTAAAGCTGCTTTTTTTCCGAAATTTGTGCCGATTCTACCAGCTCCGATTATTCCGAGAGTTTTCCCGGTGACATCATAGCCGAGTAAATATTCTGGTGCCCATTCAAATGATGAAGTGCGCACGATTTTATCACCTTCGATTACGCGCCGTGCAGCCGAAAATAATAACGTCCATGCTAAATCAGCCGTTGCATCCGTCAAGACATCCGGAGTATTTGTGACATAAATACTTTTTTCAAAAGCTGTTTTAACGTCAATATTATTAAATCCTACTCCGTAATTTGCGATTAATTTTAAATCGGGATTAGCATTATTAATTATTTCAGCATCGATTTTGTCATTTAACATTGTTACGACAATATGATAATTTTTGAACGCGTTAATAATTTCTTCTCGTGTAGCTTGTCTCGGTTCGGTGTTAGCATCGTAGTCGCAAATTTTTCCGAATGCTTCCATTGCTGCGCGGGGCAATAATCTAGTTAAATAAACTTTTTTATTATTCATTGTTCTCCTCAATTGTAATTTTTTCGATGACGACATCATTTACTGGTCTGTCATTTGCGCCTGTTTTGGTGTGGCCGATTTTCTCAACGACTTTCATACCCTGAACGACATGGCCGAAAATTGCGTGATGACCATCGAGCCAAGGGGTTGGGACTAACGTAATAAAAAATTGTGAACCGCCGGTGTTAGGTCCTGCATTGGCCATTGATAAAATTCCGGGAGCATTATGCTTTAAACCTTTTCCGAACTCGTCATTAATCGTGTAACCTGGTCCGCCCATTCCTGTGCCTGTAGGGTCACCGCCTTGAATCATAAAATTATCGATTACTCGATGAAAAATAACGCCGTCATAAAAATTTTTATTTACGAGTGAAATAAAATTCTCGACAGTTTTAGGAGCTAAGTCCGAATATAATTCAATTCTGAAATTTCCTAAATTAGTTTCAAACTTTGCAACGGGTCTTTTAACATCGGCGAATGAAACAGAGCATGCAAACGGTAAAATTAAAATTACAACTGATAAAATTTCAAATAATTTACGCAAAATAAATTTACTCCTCATAAAAAAATTTTAAGCTTGAATATAATATCATTTTGAACAGCAATTTAAATTAAGCGAATAAAAAATATTTTTACAGGCATGAAAATTAAATTATTTATTGCTCCATAATGAAACGTTTTCAGAATCCATAATGTTATAAGCATTTCCTGGAATTTTGTCGGGGATCGGGATATTACTTTTAATCAACATAAAAATTTTATTATTGCCAGTCCATAATTTAGTTAATTGATCCGGCGTTCTAAATAATTTTTTTTCCTGAATCCCATCGCTTAAATCAGAATTTACCAGAATTGAATTTTTTAACGTATAAAAATAACTCGATGGATAATTTATTTCATACTGTATTACAACATCTTCATGCCTAACAATTTCGCGCAAATTCATACCGGCATCATGTATCCCAAAATTTACGGCCATGAGATCAAATACTCCGGCTAACGGCATTAAACATAACAGCGCAGCACCCGGAACATTTCTCGCCCATTTTTCGACCTGCTTAGTCTTCGTGTAATACCAGCACGCAAATAAAAATAAAAATATTAACAACGCATAAGGAATTAACGACAATAATAAATTTTCTGAGTTCGGAATTATAAATAATATTATCGGGATTCCAATTAAAATTATTGGCAACAGAATTACAATATTAAGAGCAGTCGCAATTTTTAATTCTGTAAATCTCTTGTTATATAACCATATGTCTACCATGTCGCCAAGTAATGCAGAAATCGCAGGAACGCACGAAGCTAAAGACATATAATCCTGCATTAAAATACTAGCTGAAGCAAATACTATCGCCCATAATAAAATAAAAGCTCTCGGATTATTTTTATCGGTTAAAGCAAATTCACTCCACGAAAAATTTTCAAGCGATGGCCATACATCTATTACAGCTTGAATTATAAAACCGTGCCAAGGCATAAAACTTATTAATATAAAAATTATTCCGCCGTATGAATTTCCAAAATTTGGCCTTATCGTTTCGCAGCGCATAAAATGAAATATATAAGGATTTTTAAATATTAACGTTATAAAATATAATCCGGCTCCAAAAATTAAAGTGAATGCAGCAGGAGGCCATAAAAAAAATTTTCTGACTGATTCGCCGTCATCGTTCAAAATCGCAAAAATTATAAATACCAAATACGGCAATATTATCCCTTCGAGGCCATGAGATATTAAAGCTAACAACGCAAATAAATGCGCAAATATAAACCAGTTTTTATTTTCATAGCCGCGTATAAAACTCATCATGCAAAGCCCCGTTAAACATGAATATAATGCGTGTGATGAAACAAATTGCGAAGCAGTAAAGCTCGATAAAGTTCCGGCACAAATCGAAGCCGCTAACCATGCTTTACGGGATGATTCAAAATGCGATCTTTTTGCCGAAAATGCTGCAGCGAATATCATCCCTAAACCTGATAAAGCAGAAAAAAATCTTACTGAAAATACACTCCAGCCAAAAAATTTTAAGCCAAGCGAAATTAACCACCATGAACCTAAAGACTTGCCGGAAATTAAATTTTCTCCAATTCTAGGAATAAAATAATTCCCTCTGTTTAACATGCTCAAACCTACAGAGGCGTTTACTCCTTCAACTGGATCAATTAGACCGTGATCACCGATTCCGCGAAAATATAAATAAGCTAAGAAAATTATAAATAATAATATTAATTTATTTTTGGACTGCAATTTATTTAAACAACGGCAATAATTTTTTAAATTCTGGTGTTCCCGCTTTGCCTAACATATGATAAATAATTGTTTCGGTCGGAACTACAAAACAACCAATATCACGCATTGAATTTAACGCTAAATTATGATTTTCGGGGTCACGGCTTCCGCAAGCATCTGCAGCGACAAAAACATTTAAATTATATTTCTCAATTAAATCTATAGCAGTCCCCAAAACACAAATATGAGATTCAACGCCAAATAAAATTACGGAATCGCGCGAACCGGAATCAAATTTTAAATTTAAAAATGCGTCCCCAAATTTTTCGTTTGCACAAACTGAAAATTCTATTTTTTCGAGTGTTTCGAGATCAGCGGGCAATAAATTTTTTAATTCCTTTACGGTTTTTCCGATGCCTTTAGGATATTGTTCTGACACGATCGAAGGAACTTTTAAGACGTTTGCTGCACTTAATAATTTAATTGCGTTATTTAAAATTTTGTCGTGGTTATTTATGACTGGTAATAATTTTTCCTGTATATCGATCATTATAATAAATGAGGATTCTGGTTTTATAAATTTGCTCAATTAAAAAACACCCCCAAATAATTTTAAGTATTATAACAAAACAAAATATTTTACCGAAAATTTAAAGCTGTAAAATAAGCGGATAAATAATTTTAATTTTTCAGGAGGACTTCATTCTCAATTAAAATGGAATACGATTATTTATTAAGTTTGTGCATTATTTTGATGTCTACGAAGATTTTCAGCATAATTTCACGCCGTGCACAATTGCCTCAAGTAGTAGGGGCGTTAATGGCTGGGTTATTTTTTGGGCCTGCAGTGTTAGGGGCGATAACTCAAAAATTTTTAGGTTTTCAATTTTGTTTAATGCCTTCACCGTTATTAAGCAGACTGGCAGAACTCGGAGTAATAGTAATAATGTTTACGGCCGGAATGGAAACGAATATAAACGAGTTAAAAGCGTCTGGTCGGTCTGGTTTTGTAGTAGCGTTATGCGGAGTATTAGTGCCGTTATTAATGGGAGCTGGATTAATGTATTTATTTGATAAAAATATTGAATTTAATTCAGCAATTTTTGTTGGAGCGGTATTGACGGCGACTTCAGTTTCAATTACTGTTGAGACGTTAAAAGAATTGGGTAAGATGTCCACCAAAGTAGGGAATACGATTTTAGCGGCTGCATTAATAGACGATATTTTGGGCTTAATATGTTTAACGATTGTAACCGGGATGGCTGGCGAAGGAGTAAATTTATATTTAATATTTGGGAAGATAATAGGATTTTTTATATTTTTGTATATAGCCGGAATAATATTTTATAAATCAATGGTGTGGTCTGACAGGGTTCAAGCAGAAAGAAATTTGAGGCGTTATCCTGTTATGGGTTTTGCGTTTTGTATGTTTATGGCGTGGGCTTCTGAAACATTATTCGGAGTGGCTGACATAATTGGAGCTTTTGGCGCGGGTATGATAATAGCGATGTCTCCCAAAGGTGATTATATAGCGAGCAAATTCGACACGATAGCATATTTATTATTAACGCCGGTATTTTTTGCGAATATCGGCCTCGAAGTTAATTTGCCGGAAATGTCATCGGAATTAATAATTTTTACGGTAGCTCTTGTAATTGTCAGTGTAATTTCAAAATTGGGAGGTTGCGGACTTGGTGCGAAATTATGCGGATTTGATTTGCATCAGAGTTATCAAATAGGGCTTGGCATGGTTTGTCGTGGTGAGGTTGCTTTAATCGTAGCAGGAAAGGGAATGACAATGAACATGATCGACCCAAAATATTTAGGCCCAATAATAATAATGGTAATAGTGTGCACCATAATAACACCAATAGTTTTAAAGCGTGCATTTACTGGATGGGAAGATGTAGCAGGAAACAGCAAATTTGAAGATGCGTTTATGTTAGGAGATCAGATTGATGAGATGGCGGAAGATTTATTTCACCGCAGAAATTTATTAAGCGATCACCCGGAAGAATTATAAAAAATAAATGTAAATATAAATATAAAAAAGCCGAGTCCGAAATTTTAGACCCGGCTTAAATTTTAAACTTGAAAATTAAATACTATTCTATTCCTGCAAACGTGCTTACAGTATGATCAAATAAAAATTCACTTCCTGAACTTGATGCTTCTCTTGTGCCTTCGGTATCTTTTACAATATAAACTGAAGTTGAAGATGAATCTAACACAACAGTCGTATAACTGGTAACTTCCTCAGGATAAACGCCAGGTTTTTTAATGAGTGTCTCTATATTTTCACAAGTCTCGCAAGGTTTGCCTTCGAGCGGGTTGCTTGTAACTTCTTCAGTATCATCACTTTGATCATTAGGATTATCATCACTTTGATCATTAGGAGTATTAACAGGAATATTACTGCTTCCAGTATAGCGAACCCAAGTCCATTTAATGCCCTCATAAGTTCCAGCGCTGCCGAGTTCATCTAAACTATCAAGCGCACCTTCCGGACCTGATTCGCTTGCAGTTGAGATCGTTAAATTACCATCTTTTAAAATAATATATCCGTTTGAATCGATTCCATCCCCGCCGGTTGAAGTAACGCTTAAAGTTCCGCCGTCAAGAGTAAAGACTGAAACATAATCCTCATTAACGTTAATGCCGTCATCAGGAGCAGTAATATCAATTGAACCGCCGATAATCGTCAAATGCATTTCAGTGTCTAAACCTTCGTAAGATGATGAAGTAATGCTCAAAGTTCCGTTACCTTTTGAACCTCCGCCGATTACCATCGAAACATATGAATAAAAAGCGCCGTCCATTTTATAAAGTTTTTTCTGGAGTATTACGCTGTTTTTATTTGAACTCTGAGAACTTTTTATTTCTGGTTTAAGAAGCCTGTAAACGTTAGCACCAGTAAATTTATTAATTGTGTCATCTGAAATAATTATTACTGCTCCAGCACCATCAAGTAATTCGCCATCTTCATCTTCAAGTTCTCCGAGCGTCAAAGGTTCAACATCAAAAGAATTTGCAGTGGCTGCGACTTTTGTTCCGACTGTAGAAGTTTCAATCCCTTCATCGTCATCATATGGTTCGCACTCATAAGCTTTTTTAATCACGAATGCAGGTGCTACATCGCAAGTTACAGTTACGCCGTTAAGAATTATAGTGACGTCATTTTTCTTTCCTACGTCGATCCAAATTTGTCCCTTCCATTCTCCCGAAAGGCTATAAGTTCCGGCTTCTGTAATATGTAAAACGGGATTGTTATAAGCATCTTCAGCTGAGTGCATCATGTCAGTACGGGGACCATTATTATTATTATTTTCATCGGCTGCAATATTTACAGAAACGGAATCAAATCCGCCGGGCTGTCCGCGCTGTCCGTTTTGATCTGGAGGATTCATGTTGCCATTTTCACCGCTTGGAGGTTCTGGAAGGGTTCCATTTTGATTATTTCCATTTTCGCGCATACCGTCATCGTGATTTTCATCGTTCATATTTCCTGGCACTTCAGTACTGCCGGGAAGAGTTCCGAAAATTCTATCGCTTGAAATATTTGCTGAATAACGATAAGCGTATTCCGTATCGTCATCATATTGAACCCGTTCAAATCCGCTCGTAGGAAGTTCAGGGAAATAAATTATATCTCTGGCAATGTAAACGCCATAAGAATTATATACGCTGTCGTCATCATCTAGTGAATAACTTGAAAATTCTTCATCTCCGTCAATACCTTTCGTATAATATTCGCCGTCATGATCTGGAGAAACGTGCCACACATAGTCATATTCTTTAATCGTATTATCATCAATTTTTGCGCTTCCGTCGCTATTGAGGACGATGTATTTTACATTTGAATCATCGTATTCAATTGCTTTTGTGTTATATGAGCTTGATGTAGAATTATCGGTGCTGATCGTAAGTCCGTTATAATTTAACTGCGTTCCGTACGATGATATGGTTACAGTCCCGTCCGTCTTATTTACTGAACCTGAAGGATCATAAGCAAAAACGACATTATTATTACTATCGACAAACGCTAAACTGTCATTGCCGAGCTGTTCAGCAAAACCCAAATTTAACGTAACTGGATTTGTATTGCTGCTATCTTCTGATACAAAATATTTTGCGCCCTCCATCCCGGTTAAAGTTGGATTTTTATAAATTGTATATGTTTCACCTTTTTTAAAAGCAGGAGACTTAATTACTGAAACCTGTTTCACTGTTGCAGTATTTTCTTTTGTATTTAAAGTATATGACGGGTGCGATGAACCGTTACAGCCTGAGAGAGATAAAACTAAAATCGACAATAACATAAAATGTAAGAAATTAAATTTTTTCATGACAGATTAAAATTCCCCCCAATTAAAAATTTTAAAATTCAAAAACACAAAAATAATTTTACTGAAAAATTTACGCGTAAAAACCTCCTTCGTGTATAAGTAATACGCGCAATTTTAACAACACTTGACAAATTACGCAATTTACATAAATATTTATAAATTAATTTCAGGGGAGCGGAAAAAGCTGAGAGGATATTTAAATTTTAATATCGACCCTTATAACCTGATTCGGATAATGCCGGCGAAGGAAGCATAAAAATTTTTTTTCACCCCTCTGCAAATGAATTTAATTTTTAATTGTTTAATTCAGGAGGATTTTTTTTAAATGTCATCAACTCGTAATAATATTTCTGCAATGATCGAAGGTGCTTTATGTATTGCTTTATCCGTAGTGCTCACGAAAATTAATTTATTTAAAATGCCAAACGGAGGTTCCGTTGACCTTGAACTCGTGCCGTTAATGTTATTTGCTTTTAGGCATGGCGTTAAATTTGGTGTTGGAACTGGAGCATTATTCGGAATCGTTAAAATTTTAACTGGCGGATATTTTTTCAATGTGATTCAAGCTTTTTTAGATTATCCTTTAGCTTATGCGTTTTCCGGGTTATCGGGCTTCAAAATAAAAATTTTAGGGGTTTTAATGGCGGCATCCGGTCAGATTATATCTCATGTTATTTCAGGTGCGGTATTTTTTGCTGAATATGCTCCTGCCGGTCAAAATGCTTGGTTATATTCGTTAATTTATAATGCTCCAGTCATAACAGTAAAATATGTTTTATCTGGATTTATAGCGATGATTTTATGTAAAGCTCTTAACTCGTTAGTGCCACCGAAAAAAAATTAATTATTAATCACTTAAAATAAAATAAAATAACAAAGATCCCTCAGCCTTAAAATTAAATTAAAACTGGGGGATAAAAAATTTTTTCAGATTTACTCATCAACAACTGATTTAATGTCCTTTAAATGTCTCCATTTGCTCGCGTAATCTAATCCATAACCTACAACAAATTCATCAGGAATGCTAAAACAACAATAATCCGGCTTTATATCGGTCTTACGTCTGGCTTGTTTATCGAGCAGCGCACAAATTTTTAAACTCGCAGGGTGACGATCCAATAATAATTTTTTTAAATGCGAAAGTGTTAAGCCTGTATCAACAATATCTTCAACGACAATAACATTTTTATTTTCTATGCTGGATTTTAAATCATGATAAATTCTCACGACTCCGCTAGATTTATCGCTGTCACCATATGAAGCAACGGACATAAAATCTACTTGGACGTTCATATTTTCGGGCATTTCGCGGACTAAATCAGTTAAAAAAAATGCTGCTCCCGTCAAAATTCCAACAAATACTAAGGGCTGATCGTTGTCAAAATCATTTGCGATTTGTTTTGCAACTTCGGTGACGCGTTCGTGAATTTTGTCACGAGAAATTAAAATTTTTCCTAATTTGTAAGCCAATTTTAAATTTACTCCTTTTACATTTTTAATTTTTATTCCTTAAGCTTAAAGGCTCACGACTTTATCACATTTTAAAATTATTTCGAGTATATCAAGTATAGCTGAAATTCTACCTGCTCCGATTGATTCCGTTAAACCAAAATTATCAGCGCACATTCCAGAAACTAAAATTCTGCAGCCTTTAGCTTCCAAATCCTTTAATAAATCACAGCTCGAAGAATCATAAACAGCTAATTTAACACCTTCGTTCATTAAAGCTATAACATCAGGACGGGGATTTAATTTTGTTAGAGATTCTATAACTTTACGCAAAAAGATTCTGCCGTATTTTTTATTCTCGCGTGAAAAATTTTTACCTGTAAATAAAAAACCTGTAGTCCGTTTAATATTATTATTATTAATATTAATATTATTTTGAGCTGGTGTCTGGTTTAAATTTTGGTTTTGAATTTGAACAGGTTCAATTTTTATTTTATTGCTTGGTTCTGGAGCTGTTGATTTAGTTCCGGTTAAAATTAATTTTCCTCCGTCATCTTCTGGAACAACGTTATAACTCTGAGTTTCGAGAAATTTTTTTATTTCCGCAGCAACTCCCGGACCGTCGACCAAAATTTTTAATTGATCCGGTTCTTCATTGAGAGCGTTACGAGTAAGATTAACGGCTTCTAAATTTGATTTACCAAGAGTATTAATTGTGATCAATTTTCATAATTCCCTCCTTTCGGTTAATATTATAAATTCAAATTACAATAATTTAAGGTGGTAAAAAATGTTTGTGTTCAACGAGAGTAAAATTTTAATACGCGAAAATAATATTAATATAAAAGATATAAAAAATTATGACGGTCAAATAATTAATTGTTCCGAAAATTTGCCCAATAACTGGAAAAACCTTCCAGAATGGTGCGATGTTAAAAATATTAATTCAGGCGATGAATTTATAGACTTGCGGGAAATCTGGCATCGTTTTGGTTATGAAATATTTGCGAGGGTCGGAGGTGCTTGGCAGTTTGCGAACTGGTTCAGAAATGTAAAAATATGTTCAAACTGCGGAAGCGAATTAACTCCCAGCGTGAAAGATTACGGAAGAATTTGTAAAAATTGCGGAAGAACGTTTTACGCTCCGTTGAGTCCTGCTGTTATAACTGCTATTGAAAAGGACGGAAAATTATTGATGGCGCATAATGCTTCATGGTCTAATGATCGTTACAGCATAATAGCCGGATTTGTTGAGCCAGGTGAAAAACTTGAGCAGACAGTTGAGCGTGAAATTATTGAAGAGGTTGGCATAAAAGTTAAGAATATAAAATATTTTGGATCGCAGCCCTGGCCGTTTCCTAATTCTTTGATGTTTGGATTTACTGCTGAATGGCTTTCCGGTGAAATTAATCCTGACGGTGTAGAAATTGTAAAAGCGGGCTGGTACACGAAAGAAGAAATTAAAAATTTAAATATTCCCGATGGTGCGAGCATTGCGAGGAGATTAATAGATAATTTTGTGAACACTCATTAAATTAAAAAATATTTTTGGGAGGCTGATTAAAATAAAAAATAAAATTTCCTCCCAAGTTTTTATATTTATTTTATATTTCGCGATTAATAATTTTTCTGGCTTCCTGAATGCTCATATTATTTTTCACGGCCAATAATTTCAAGTCTTCATATTCCGGAGTTCTGCGTAAAATTTTATTATCTAGATAAGCATTTTTAATATTAATTTCGCCAATCGAAGTATTTATTTTTTCGATGTCCCATTTTAAGCGCAGGCGATCGAGTTCGTGAACGCGTACACCCTGTGAAGTCGTGTGCTCAAGAATTAATTTACATAATTTTTTTGTATCATTTGGATTTGCGAGGCAGCATAATTTATTACCGGGGCGGAATTTTTTCATGTAAATATTTTCAAGCCAAACATCAAGACCGCCGGAAATAAATAATTTTTCAATAACCGGCTCAAAATCTTGCGGATTCATGTCATCAATATTACACTCGATTAAAGCTAATTTCTCATTTATTAAATTATTATCCTGATTTAAATTTTCATTCTCGATTAATAAAGCGCGTAAAACGTTCGGAACATCATCAGAATTATTATTTCCAATTCCATAACCTGAAGCCAAAATTTTACCCGGAGGAATTGAGCCGAATCCGGAAGCCAAAATTTTAACCAGTAATGCCCCGGTCGGCGTAGTGCGTTCCATTGGTGAGCCGTTTGAAAAAATCGGGATTCCTCGTAATAAAAATTCTGTCGCCGGAGCTGGAACGGGTAAAATTCCATGAGCACATTTAACAGTCCCGGAACCAACATTTACAGGCGAGCATAAAATTCTGGGCCAGTTCAAAGCATCAACCAAAATAAAAGCCCCAACAATATCAATTATTGAATCAATTGCACCGACCTCGTGAAAATGAATTTTATCCGGCGTAGTTCCGTGTACATTCGCTTCAGCTTCAGCCAAAATATTAAACGCCCTTAATGCTTCACGCTTTATTCTCTGGTTTAAACTGCTTGAGCTTATAATTTTTTCGATGTCGCTTAAATTTCTGTGTTCGTGCTCGTGCTCATGTTCGTGCGTCAATTTCACATCAAAATTTATCCCGGAGATCGAATTTTTCACAGCGTTTTCAATTATTAAATTATATTCGTGATCTAAATTTAAATTTTTCAGGCCGTCAATTAAAATATTTTTGTCCGGAACTAAATTTAATAACGCTCCGATAAACATATCGCCGGCAATTCCTGCAAAACAATCTAAATATATGGTTTTCATGTTTAAAATTTATTTATGCTCCTTAGATTTATGATTATTATAATTATTATGGCTATGATTATGAATATAAAAATATTGCGAAGGTTTACGCGTATATTGTAACAATTCCTCAAACGGATCATTAATTTTTTTCACCGGCTCTAATTCAGGATGCGAAATTTTATTTTGTTCGAGCGGTTTAATTCTTTCTGCGTGAGGCTTTGAACTTCCTATAACGCTCCGTAAAATTGTATGTTCGTTTTTATCGTTGAACAACATCGGCACAACTGTACACGCATCATATTCGGAACAAAATTTTATATCTTCGCTGAAGCCTATATGTTCCAAAAATTTAGCGTGATCGGATTTTTTTATATATTCCTCAAGATTTTCGCCCCTGTCGTTCCAAACTGTTAAAGCAATTTTCGCGCTGTCAGACATTAAAATTTTATTTGCATACCTGAAATTTAAATCATCAACCAAAGCCCCAGCGCATAAAGTATCCTCAAGACATGGCCGACCCTTGCGCCCCGAACATAAAACCCCGATATTATTTCCCAACGTTAAAGCATGATCCATAACAGCAGAAGCATTCCGCAGACTCGAAGCAATTACAGGACTTCCAGACGAAGCAGCCTCCAATAATGCAACAGTCCCGTTTGTAGTTGAAATTACTCCGCAATAATGATCTTGAACGATTTTATAATTTAATTCAGCCGGCGAATTTCCAAGATCAAAACCTTCAGGAGGTATCCCGTTGACTTCTCCCATTAATAAAGGATCTGAACCTCGTTCGCGCAAATCTGAAATTAATTTTTTTGCTTCATCCGGATTTCTGACGGGATATAATTCAGTTCCGCCTAATTCAAACCATCGCGTTATCATCGTTGTAGCCCGCAGAACATCTATAACTATCCAAACATCAACAGCAGGTAAAAAATTATCTTCTGAACACGAAAATATTACTTCAATTTCTGGCAGCTGCATTTTATTAAATTAAATCAAATCAAATTAAATTAATAAGCCTTCGCAAAAACTGTCATGCGTCCTTCAGGCTTCCCCGTAATAATACATTTGCCGCTACCTTCATGACTTAAAACACATCTCGGAGTTGCTCCGCCGGTTTCCTCACGTATTTTAATTTCATCTTCAGGAGTTCCCGCGAAAAATGCTTTTACAAATCCGCCCTTTTCAGCCAAAATTTTTTTAAGTTCATCATAACTTCCGGCTTCGTGCGTATTAGCTTCCCTGAAATCTTTTGCGCGCTTAAATAAATTATTCTGAATGTCATCCAAAATATTCGCCGCTTCATGAATTGCATTTTCAAATTTAACATCTATTTTTTCACCAGTGTCGCGCCTCACAAATCTCACTGTACCGGCGTTTAAATCTTTTTCACCGAGTTCCAGCCTCAACGGTACACCCTTCTGCAAATGTATAAAAAATCTGTCAGCTGGTCTCATATGAAAATTATCATCGATCTTTACGCATAATCCTCCAAGCGAATTATTTAATTTTTCGGCGAGTTCCTTAGCTTTTGGCAATAAAATATTTTCTGCGGTGCTCTCATCTTTCGAGATCGGCAATATAACAATTTTTGTCGGCGCAATTCTCGGAGGAATTATTAACCCGTCATCATCAGAATGAGTCATTATTAACGCTCCAACCGAACGCGTAGAAACTCCCCAGCTCGTCGTAAAACAATATTGTAAATTTCCTTCGCGATCCTGATATTGAATTTCAAAAGCTTTTGCGAAATTTTGACCTAAAAAATGACTCGTTCCAGCCTGTAACGCTTTTGTATCGCTCATCATTGCTTCACATGTATAAGTGTCAACAGCTCCGGGAAATCTTTCTCCAGCAGTTTTTTCACCGTCTAAAACCGGGATCGCTAATTCATCCTCGAAAACATGTTTATAAATTGCAAGCATCTTTAAAGTTTCTTCGCGAGCTTCTTTTTCTGTTTCGTGAGCCGTGTGACCTTCCTGCCATAAAAATTCAGACGTGCGCAAAAATAATCTGGGACGTTTTTCCCAGCGCATGACGTTGCACCATTGATTAATTAAAACCGGAAGATCGCGCCACGATTGAACCCATTTTGAATACATATGGCCGATTATAGTTTCAGAAGTCGGACGAACTATAAAAGGCTCTTCCAATTCTTCGCCGCCTGCATGAGTAACGACAGCGCATTCAGGAGCAAAACCCTCAATGTGTTCAGCTTCTTTCTGTAAAAATGAATTCGGAATCAAAACCGGGAAATATGCATTAACATGGCCGGTGTTTTTAAATTCAGTGTCCAATTTCTGTTTAATATTTTCCCAAATAGCGAAACCAGTCGGACGAATTACCATGCAACCCCTAACCGGAGCATAATCCGCCAATTCAGCAGCCTTTATTACGTCCAAATACCATTGAGAATAATTTTCTTTACGAGGTGTAATATTTCTTGCCATTTAAAATTATTTTCCTCCAATTAAATTTATAAATTCCTGTTCACTTATAATTTTAATATTTAATTCGCGAGCTTTATTTAATTTTGCGCCTGCTTTTCCGCCAACCACTAAAAAATCAGTTTTAGAACTTACAGAACTTGAAATTTTTCCGCCTAAATTTATAACTTTTTCCCAAGCTTGTTCACGCGTCATTAAATTCAATTTTCCAGTAAATACAAATAATTTACCCGATAAAATTCCAGCTTCATTATTATTATTTGCGTTTTCGGAAAATCCAATTAATTTAAAATCTTCAATTAATTTCATATTATCCTGATCGTTAAAAAATTCGTGTATTGATCTCGCAGCAATTTTCCCAATTCCTTTAACCTTCAATAAATTTTTTTCATCTGCATTTGCTAATTCATCGAGACTTTTAAAATTTTTCATCAATAATTCCGCCGTCTGAATGCCAATATAATTTATTCCTAGTCCTGCAACTAACGCATATAACGGGCGTGTTTTAGATTTTTCGATCTCGTTTAAAATTTTTTGAGCAGTCTTTACTCCGGTTTTTTCAAGCGATGTTAAATCAAATAACGTTAAATTATACAGATCGCTTAATTTTTTTATTTTTCCTGATTCCGTTAACTGCGCTGCTAATCTGTTCCCAAGTCCTTTTATATCCATACATTTACGGGAAGCGAAATATTTTAAACTCTCCTTTAATATTGCAGGACAAAATTTATTTGAACATTTATAAGCAGATTCGCCGGGAATTTTTATTACTTCAGAATTACAGACGGGACATTTAACGGGAATTTTCATAATATTATCATCGTCGACAATTTGCGGAATAATTTCGCCGGCCTTTTCGACTGTTACAATATCACCGATTCTGATTTTTGCTAAATATTCGGCGTTATGCAGTGAAGCTCTTTGCACGACTGTCCCGGAAATTTGAACAGGCTCCAAAATTGCAACGGGTGTTATTGTCCCGGTTCTGCCAACGGAAAATTCTACGCTGATTAATTTAGTTTTGACGCGTTCGGATTTATATTTATAAGCGACTGCCCATTTTGGGTGATGAACAGTTGAGCCGATATTATTCCATTGAGAAATATTATTAAATTTTATTACTACACCGTCAGTCATGTAATTTAAATTATTTTTTTCGTCCTGCCATTGAATTATAAAATTTTCGACATCGTTTAAATTCTTGCAATATTTAAAAGCACTCTGAACAGGAAATTTAAAATTATTGAGCCAAGATAAAACATCATTTTGAGTATTCAGCCCAAATTTTTCAGCGTCAACCAAATAATAAATTAATATATCGAGATTACGTTCTGCAACAATATTTTTATTTAACTGTCTCAAAGTTCCGGCGGCTGCATTTCTGGGATTTGCAAAAAGAGTTTGTTTATTTAGAGCGCGAATTTTATTTAACTCGTTAAAATTTTTCGTGTTCATCAAAACTTCTCCGCGAACTTCAACGATCCCGCGTGGAAAATTTTTATTTTCGATTTTGAGCGGTAAACTCTTTATCATTTTTAAATTTTCCGTAACATCTTCGCCTGTATGTCCGTCTCCGCGAGTTGCTCCCCTTATAAAAATTCCGTCCTCATAAATTAACGAAACGGCCAGCCCGTCAATTTTCATCTCGCAAATAAAATCATTATCGACATTAACGCGATTAAAAAAATTTTTCAGCTCATCAAAATTAAAAACATTATCGAGCGATAACATTGGCGTTTTATGTTCGACTTTTGCAAATAATTCATTTGTTTTTCCGCCGACTTTATCCCAAAAATTTTTACGCGCTGAATCAGGATATTTTTTTTCTAATTCCTTAAGCTTGATCACTAAATTATCATACTCAGAATCTGAAATTTCCGGCGCATCCTGTTCGTAATATAATTTTCTGTGACGCTCAATTAAATTATATAAATTATAAAGCTCGTCAATCTGCATTTTTAAAATTTTTATGCTTTATGCTTTGGGCTTCATTGTTGGGAATAAAATCACATCTCTTATTGACTTAGCTCCAGTCAAAAACATTACAATGCGATCCATGCCGATACCCATTCCGCCGGTCGGAGGCAGACCCATTTCTATAGCGTTTATAAAATCTTCATCGAATGCGTGAGCTTCTTCATCGCCGGCCTCTTTTTTGCGCAACTGATCCTCAAATCTTTCACGCTGATCGATCGGGTCATTTAATTCACTGAAAGCGTTTGCGACTTCCTTACCAAACATAAATAATTCAAAACGGTGCGTATATTCCGGGTTTTCCGGATCGCGCTTTGATAACGGCGAAATTTCAACGGGATGACCAGTTAAAAAAGTCGGCTGTATTAATTTTTCCTCGCAGAAATTTTCAAACAATAAATTTAACACTGTAAATTTTGTTTCATTGCCCTTTAAATCTTTTCCGAGACCTTTATTTATTGCGATATTTCTGGCTTCTTCATCGGAATTTATATTTTTAAAATCAACGTCAGCATATTTTTTAACGGCTTCCAACATTGAAATTTTTTCAAACGGTTTATTTAAATCTATTTCGACCCCGTCGCGTTCAATTATATTTTTGTTGATGGCTTTGGCTGCATTTCTGATCAATTCTTCAGCGAGCTTCATCATATCCTCATAATTTGCATATGGCCAATATACTTCCATCATTGTAAATTCCGGGTTATGCATTGTGTCAATGCCTTCATTTCTGAAATTTCTGCCGATCTCGTAAACTCTTCCCATCATTCCTACGACCAAACGTTTTAAATATAATTCAACGGCGATTCTCATAAACATATCTAAATTTAAAGCGTTATGAAAAGTTTTAAAGGGTCTTGCGTTTGCTCCGCCTGCTATAACCGATAAAATTGGCGTTTCGACCTCTAAAGTTCCGTGAGCTTCGAGAGTTTTCCTGAACGATGAAATTATTAAAGATCTCTGCCTAAAAATTTCGCGGACTTCCGGATTTGCAATTAAATCAATATATCTCTGCCTGTATCGTGTTTCAGTATCGGTCAAGCCGTGCCATTTTTCCGGGAGCGGTCTTATTGCTTTGCTCAATAATTTATATTCTGTTACAAAAATTGTTAATTCTCCGCGTCTAGTTCTGCAGGGCCGTCCGGTAATTCCGATCCAGTCTCCGGTATCGACCCATTTTTTTAGGAAATTATAATTTTCTTCGCCAACAGAATTTAACTGAAAATATAACTGAATTTTCCCTGATTCGTCTGCCAAATCCGCAAAAGTTGCTTTACCCTGCCGCCTTAATGTCATAATTCTTCCGGCTGTCTGAATAATTTTTTCTGATTCCTGTTCCGGCTGTAAATTTTCGAACTCGCTGCGAATTTCAGAAATAATATTTTTTCTGTCAAAGGTTTCGATTAAATAGGGGTTAAAATTTTCTTCGGCTTTTAATCTTGATAATTTATCTTTACGCTGTCTTACAATTTCGTTTTCGGAACTGTCTAAAATTTCTTCCGGCATTTAAATTAAAAATCTCCTTACTGAATTTTAAAATTTATTTCGCGAATATTATAAAGCACAAAAGATTTAACATTCTGGATGTTTTGATTTTATGAGTATACGTTTAAAAATTTGTTTACCGTTTATCATTGGTTTAAAAAAATCGTAGTTATGACCTGTACCACTATTCGCAACACCAATAATTTCAAATTGTTCCGAGTTATATCTATCCATAAAAGAAATAGGCACGCCCATAACTCCAGCGTAATCAGAAGGGATGCATTCAGTAAAAGGAATTTCGATCGCATCGTAATTGTCATATTTTGGGAATTCGATTTTTCCGTATTTTTCGGTGAGGTGTTTGCGTAATTTTTTGTCGAATCTTAAATTATTTGCCATCGTGTCCAATAACATAATTTCATGCCGCTGACCGTGTTCAACGTTTGTAAACCATCTGACACCCTTCACGCGAATAAATTTTTTACCATTTTCATCAATTCCGCACGTTGTAGCCTCAAGAGGATAATCATCAGGAACATTAAATTTTCTGTCGCCTGAGTGAATCGAATACCCCAACCAGATTAAATTATTTTTCATGAGCGGGAAAACTTCTTTATAAGTGATGGCGTTCATATTTCCGAGAATAATAAATTTTT
>CALCEM010000029.1 GCA_937900285.1 uncultured Fretibacterium sp.
TTCTGTTCTGTTCTGTTCTGTTCTGTTCTGTTCTGTTCTGTTCTGTTCTGTTCTGGATTTTACACGAATTTTCAATTTTGTCAACACCTTTTTACATTCTAACGTGCAACGTGAAACGACCCAAATTTTAGCATACAGGTTTATAATTCGTTAAGAGCTTCAGTTAAAAATTTTAACGATCTTGCGCGAAGATAATTTAATTTTTTGTTCACATCGTAATAATTGATTTCGTCATTAATAATTTTATTTGAATCTCTGCAAAATCTCGCATTTAGATCAAGTAATTTTAAAAGTTCAAAAATTTTTGAATCACCCTGCTCTCTAGAAAATACGGTGAAATTTTTTTGAAATTGTATGCTGAATATCATTCCGTGATACGAATTTGTAATAATGTATTCCGCATTCTTAACCAAATGTAAAAATTCTTCAATTCCAGCTTCATAAAACATAATATGCCGATCCGAATTTGAAGCGCGTAAACTTATTTCTATTACTTTTAAATTTTTATTTTTTGCCAAAATGTCGGCATAATTTTCCATTTCGGGATTATAACGTCTCGAATACAGCAAAATATATTTTTTAGGGATATTTTTAGAAACATAATCAGCTGTTAAATTTTCATATTCGTTTGAATTTAATAACAATGTAGGATCAATAACCTGCTCAACACAAATTTTAACATTACTGCGGACATAATCGATCATAAAACTTTCACGTAAACCGACAGCCTTAAAATTTTTTAATCTTTCCTTGAGCATTTCGAGTGAACTTTCATTAAAATGAGAATCTCCGAAACTTGCTGCATATGCGAAAGTGTAATTATTTTTCATGCACTCATAATTTGCATAATATCCATCGTCAAAACCTTCAAATTCATCAATACAGAAAATTGTATCGCTTCCACATATGAAACCGTTTAAATTTTCATTTTTAATGACATTACAGAAATTTTCAGACGTATATTTCTGAGCTGTTTTGTTAAATTTAGATTTATAAAAATTATCGAACTTATAAAAATTTTCGTATATCGCCGGCAGGGACATTCTGCATAATTCTCTGGTCTTTTCGTCCGTGTCCCACATGTTTTCAAATGGACTTAAAGGATTTTTATTTTTTAAAACATCTGGACAGTAATCAATTAAAACGGCTCGAAATTCTTTATTTTTAATTTTGATTTTGTCGACAGCCCTGCATAACGCCCAAGACTGCAAAGCCGAACCATAATTTGTAAAATTACAATAAATATTATAACTCACTATACCAAATTTAAAGCGTAAAATATGGTCTGGTCTGGTCAATCGTACACATTTTTTTTATTTTGTCAACACCTTTTTTATTTTAATTTAAATTTATTCAACTGACTTTAACCGAATAAAATTAAAAAATATTTTGATATTATAGAATAAAATTAATTAAATTTATTCAGGAGGAATTTTTTATTTTAAAAATGAATTACGCTGAAGAAGCTCTAAAAAAACATTATGAATGGCGCGGAAAAATTGAAGTTATTACAAATGTACCGGTAAATTCAAAAAATGATCTCGCTCTTGCTTACACTCCGGGAGTTGCTCAACCCTGCATAGAAATAAAAAATAATATTTCAAAAAGTTACGAATTAACGCGACGCTGGAATTTATGTCTGGTCGTTACGGACGGAAGCGCAGTTTTAGGACTCGGAAATATTGGGCCGGAAGCTGGTATGCCGGTCATGGAAGGTAAATGCGTTTTATTTAAAAGTTTTGGGGACGTTGATGCCTTTCCGTTATGCGTAAAAACTCAAGATGTAAACGAATTTGTTCAGACTGTTTATAATATTTCCGGTTCATTCGGCGGGATTAATTTGGAGGATATTTCTGCGCCGAGATGTTTCGAGATCGAAGAGAAATTAAAAAATTTATGCGACATTCCTGTTTTTCACGACGACCAACACGGAACGGCTATTATTGCGCTCGCAGGTTTGACGAATGCCCTAAAAGTCGTAAACAAAAAAATTTCTGACGTAAAAATAATTATGAGCGGTGCAGGAGCTGCTTCAATTGCTATAACAAAATTATTATTGAAAAACGGCGCGAAAAATATAATTTTATGTGACAAAGCCGGAGCAATTTACAAGGGCAGAACCGAACACATGAATAATATTAAAATCGAAATGGCCGAAATTACTAACCCGGAAAATTTAAAGGGAAATTTAAACGAAATTATAAATAATTCTGATGTCTTCATCGGAGTGAGCGCACCAAATTTATTAAATTCCGAAATGGTCAAAAAAATGAACAGTGACGCTATAATTTTCGCCTGCGCTAATCCTACGCCGGAAATTTTCCCGGACGAAGCTTTAAAAGCCGGTGCAAAAGTTGTCGCAACTGGCCGGAGTGATTTTCCAAATCAAATTAATAACGTTTTAGCATTTCCCGGAATTTTCAGAGGAGCATTTGACGCAAAAGCAACGCAGATTAATGACGAAATGAAATCAGCAGCGGCTCACGCATTGGCAAATTTAGTAAGCGATGACGAATTAAACGAAAATTATATTATTCCTGCTGCATTTGATCCGAGAGTTGTCCCGGCAGTTTCAAAAGCTGTTTACGAAGCAGCAAAAAAAACGTGTAAATGTCGAGAATAAAAATTAAAGTGCTATAATCTTAGACTGGTTTTGCGTCTGTAGCTCAGGGGATAGAGTGATGACCTCCGGAGTCATAGGCCGAGAGTTCGATTCTCTCCAGGCGCGCCAGCTTTTTTATTTTTTTTATTTTTAAATTCGTTGAGCCATTCGGGTAAAAATTTTCGTATTTTGTCGCTCAAAAATTTTGTAGTGCTTGCCGAAAGTCCTGCGCTCGAAACTGAAACGCCGATATTTTCAATATTAATCAACGACGGGAAATAAAAATCACATTCGCCGGCATCATCTGAAATATTTACGGGAATATTTTTTAATTTGCATTCGTGAGCAATTTTTTTATTTAAATCGTGATCGTTAGTTGTTGCGATTACAAAAAATTTATTTTCGAGATCATCAAATTCGAATTTGCGTAAAATTTTATGAACGTTTTCAGGGAAGTTATTATTAAATTCCGGGCTGACCGCATAAACTTCAGCTCCGCATTTTAAAAGCGTTTCGGCTCGACGTGCTGCAATATTTCCACCACCTGCGATTAAAATTTTTTTATTTTCGAGATCAATATATAACGGGAATAACGGAGGCCGTTTTAAATTTAATTTTTCCCGAATCAATGTAACAGCACTTTTAATATTTACGTTATTAATATTATTTTTATTTTCATTTTCATTTTCAAATTTTGGACGTGAAATTAATATGACATTTATATTTAAATCTTTAGCGGCCTGTAATTTTTCATTTGTTCCGCCAATTTCTCCGCTGTCCTTTGTGATTAAATATTTAATATTATTTTCGAGCATAAAAATTTTATTGAACTCGTATGAAAATTTTCCTTGAATTGCTATTACATGGCCGGAATTAAAATTTAAATCGCGGCATTTTTGAATTGAATTAACATCCGGTAAAATTCTTATATAAGCTCGTTCGGCAAAATCTTTAAAATTTTCAAGCTCATTAATTCCAGTTGTAATAAAAATATTTCCGGTTGTATTTCTCAAAATTTCTGCAGCATGTTTTGAATTTTCGGCGCAGATAATATTTTTATGATCAATTAAATTTAAATTAGACTTTTCGCGAATGACCCGTAATAATTCAATTTCAGTTTTTGAACAGGCATTTTTAATATTTTTCGATATATTTACCGCATACGGGTGAGTTGCGTCTATAACGAATTTAATATTTTTTTCGCGAATTAAATTTATAATCTGAGTTTCGTCCAAACGTCCCGTTAAAATTTCGAGGCCGTTAAAATTTTTCACGAGTTCTGCGCCGTAATCAGTTGCAACGGAATATATAAAATATTTTGCAGGAATAAAATTTAAAATTTCTCTTGCTTCAGTTGTTCCGCCAAAAATTAAAATTTTGCTGTTCATGTTGAAAATTATACGCTCCAAATATGATATTTCACGATAAAGATTTTTTATAAATTTCGTAATATTTTTTTTTTATTTCGTGTTATTATTACCGGCACAAAAAATTTTTTATTTTTATTCGGAGGTTTATTTTTATGCGTAAAATTTTCTCTGCACTTTTAATTTTAAGTTTATGCACCCAGCTTCATGCCCACGAATTAACAATTAAACCGAAATCAACAGAATTTAAACAGGGCGAAATTTTTGAGGCAACTGTACAGTCTTCACATAAATTTATTATTCCCGAAGAGGTCGAAATTTTAGAACGAGTGAAAGCCGGAATTTTTGAGGACGGTAAATTTATAAATTCTAAATTAACAGCTGATGAAAAAAATTTGTGCATTAATTTCGATGTAACGCCAAAAAATATTAACAGCTCAATAATTTTATTTGCAACCAAAGACGGCGAAACATGGTGCATAACTAACGAGGGCGGAAAATCCGGAGCAAAATCAAAATTAGAAGCTCAAGGCTTAAAAGTCATCTCAGCAAATAAATATGACAAGTTCGCAAAAATAATTTTAAACGCTTCACATGAAGACAAAAATTTTAATGCAGCTTTAAATTTCCCGCTCGAAATCATTCCGGTCACAAATCCTGCAGATGTTAAAACCGGCGAATATTTCGATGTAAAAATTTTATTGAACGGACAAAATTACACCGGACCGGTTTGGGCAAGTTATGACGGTTTCACACCGGAATACGAAAATACTTACAGCTATTACACCGAAGCAGAAAACGGCATCGCTCACATAAAAATTACAAATCCTGGATTATGGGGAGTCCGCGCAGTACAAAATAATTTGCCGGGTGTTAAAGACGATTACGACGCATTAAATTTAAGGTCGTTCTTATTGTTCTATGTTAAATAAAATTATATTCCTGCTGTTGTTTCTGACTGGAACTGCAAACGCTCACGGGGTCGGTTATAAAAATTCTGATTTGAAAGCTGTGCCCCTTGAGTTTTTTTATTCGACTGGTGAAAAAATGTCTTATTGCGACGTTAAAATATTTTCGCCGGTTGATAATAAATTTACTTTTCAGACTGGCAGAACTGATTTAAACGGGAGATTTTCATTTATTCCCGATGTAAATGGCAAATGGCTAATAATCGTAAATGACGGTCAGGGCCATCAATGTAATGCAGAACTCGAAATTAATTCAAATTTAAATTTAAATTCTGAACAAGACATAAAAATAAATAATAATAATAATAATAATTTAATTTTAAATTCAGTTTTGGGCGTAAGCATAATTTTTAATTTGGCATTCATCATAAAAAAACGTTATGCACATAAGTGAAGGAATTTTATCAGGGATCGCGCTCGCAATCGGCTGGGCTGGAACTTTAGCGGGCACGTATATAGGATTAAAACACACTGAACCCGAAAAAATTGTAAAAACTGCGCTGTTGACTTCAGGTTTTTTTCTCGCGTCATTAATAAATGTTCGATTTGGACCGGTCGCAACTCATTTAACTTTAATGGGCGCAATGGGTTTAATTTTAGGCTGGTCAATATTTCCGGCTGTACTAGTTGCATTATTTTTGCAGGCTGTTTTATTTCAATTTGGCGGCTTAATAGTTTTGGGCGTAAATACTCTAAATATGGCGCTGCCCGGATTAATTGTATATTTAATATTTCGTGGCAAAAATTTATTTAATTATTTCATGGCCGGTTTTATTTCTGTAATTTTGGGCGGAATAATGTTAAGTTTATTTTTATGGAAGACTGATGAAAATTTCATAAACATAATAAAAATTATAATGACTGCTCATATACCTTTAGCAATTCTCGAAGGGGTAATAACGATATTTATAAATAGGTGGTTTGAAAATGCATGAACTGCCGGAATTAAAATCCGGGAAATTTGAAGCAGGATTATTTTTTTTAGCGTTGGCAATTTCAATTATAAAAAATCCCATCGCAATAATTTTAAGCGCTTTAATTCCGTTAAGACTTTATAAAAATTTTATGAAGCCGATACTATTAAAAATTAATCTTGTAAATATTTTTGTAGCAGTAATTTTAATAATCACATGGCCGAATTTTCAATTTAAATTTAAAGACGGGATTAAATTTGCTTTATTGATGTCAGTACGAATGAATTTAATTTGTATTATATTTTTGCGAGTCGGCTATAATATACCGATTTTGCCCGAAAAATTGCGAATAATAATAATTTTGGCGATTCACGGAATATATTTCATGTATGAAAAAATTTTAAATTCGTTAAATTCCGTTAAGATTAGAGCGACAAATTTACAGGGCATAATAAAATATAAAACTACTGGTTATTTAATAGCTTCGTGCATATATAGAACCGCTTCAAATTCCGAAAATATTTTACAGGCCGTAAGACTTCGCGGAGGTTTCAACGGGTTTAACCAGAACGAAAAATTTAAATTTTATAAACGCGATTATATTTTGATTTTATATACAGTTTTAATATTATGTCTGGAAATTCTATAAATTTTATAATCGAGTGCAGAAATTTATTTTATGAATATTCTCCCGGCCATGCAGCTTTAAATAATATAAATTTAAATATCGCTAATAACGAAAAAATTGCGTTAATCGGCTCGAACGGTTCGGGAAAATCTACGCTGTTATTAAATATCGCCGGAGTTTTGAATCCATCAAAGGGAAAAATAAATATTTATGGCAAAATCGGTTTTACTTTTCAAAATTCCGAAGATCAAATTTTAATGCCGACTGTTATCGAAGATGTTGCATTTAGTTTAATAGCTTCAGGCGTAAATTTAAATTCTGCTCATGAACAGGCGCATAATATTTTAAAAAATTTGGGGATCGAACATTTAGCAGACAGATCACCGCATAAATTATCAGGTGGCGAAAAACGTTTAATAACTTTGGCCGGAGTCTTGGTGAATGAGCCTGAAATTTTAATTTTAGATGAGCCGACATCATCACTTGATTCAAAAGCCAGACGAAGAATAATAAATTTTTTGCGCGATTACAATAACGCCGTTTTAATGACGACTCATGATCTTGATTTAGCTTTGGAAATCTGTCAACGAGTAATAATTTTAAATAACGGAGAAATTAAAGCTGACGGAAATATAAATAATATTCTGCACGATAAAAATTTACTTGAATTAAACGGACTTGAACTGCCTATAAAATTTTCTTGATATAATTTCAGCGTTAAAAATTTTAAATCCGGAGGTTATAGAAACATGCGGAAAGTTTTTAAATCTGCTTTAATAATTTTTGTTTTATGCTCTTTATTTATCAGTCCAGTTTACGCCAAACATAAACACTATAACGATCACAGAAATATTTTTTCAAGCGTTCAGGATTTGAGAAGCGCAATGCAAAATAATAATTTGTCGATCAATTACACTGATGAAGACAACGAAAATTTATTAATGAAGGCCATCAAATACCGCGCAAATATTGACGTAATTCAGGAGTTAATTAATTTAGGCGTTAACATAAATGCTCAGGACGAAGACGGCGAAACGGCTTTAATGAAGGCACTCGATGAAAATTCAAGCATCGAAACAATAAAATTATTAATAAAATCCGGCGCAAATTTAAATTTACAGGACGAAGACGGCGAAACAGCTTTAATGTATGCAATTGATGATCGTGATTCGGAAATTATAAATTTATTATTGGATTCCGGAGCTGATGTAAATATCCGTGACAGAAAAGGCCGTAACGCTGCAGATTACGCGAGACACGAATATAAATTAAGAAATTCCGAAGTGCTCAATAAAATTTTATCCGCCGAAAAAAAATAATTAATAATTTATAAATAAAAAAATACCGGGAATCAAATTTAACTCCCGGTAAATAAATTTTGAATCATAAAATTTAAATTTAAATCTTCGAGCTTTTCAGCCAATCATCAATTTGTTTTTTAGCTTTATCAGTCGAATTTTGAGCAGTCGAACCGCGAACCGCAAGCCCCTTATAAATCGCCGCGCCGGGTAAATTTTGTTTTAATGCGCCTTCAGTCCTGCCCATTCCGCTCCCTTCATGAGTTGCGAAGGGTAAAATTGTTTTGCCGTTGAAATCATGTTTCTCTAAAAATGTGTATACGCACATCGGCAAATCTCCCCACCAAATTGGATAACCTAAAAATATCGTGTCGTATTCATCCAAATTTTTATCGCCAATAATTTCAGGACGGGCGTTAATTCTTAATTCTTCCTGAGCGAGATCGGTGCAGGCTTTATAATTAGCTGGATATTTTTTTGCCGGCACTATTTCGAAAAGTTCTGAGCCTGTTTTATTTGCAATATATTCAGCCAAAATCATCGTATTACCTTTTGTAATTTTTCCAACGCTGTAATTTTCATCTGCACGCGAAAAAACTACGACCAAAGATTTCGCAAAAGCCGGACTAAATGTGAAAATCGAAATTAAAAGAGCGAGTAAAAAACTTTTCATGTAAATAAAGAACCTCCGATAAATAAATAAGATAAATAAATAAATTATAATAATTAATCGACAAAAATTAATCTGTAATTGCGACTCCCTAATTTTATAATTGCGCCGTGTTCGAGTGCGTGTTCTGCTCTGAGCTGATTCATTCTCTTTACAAATGAAGCATTACCCGGAGCAACTTTTATTAAATCTACGCAAGCCTGATCTAAAGCTACAGGATCGCGCGAGCCTAAAATTCCGATGTCGTGTATATCAGGTTCTGCCGGATGTCCGTTGCAATCGCAATCAATGCTTAACCTGTTCATAACGTTTATATAACGTATATTCCTGCCATTTCCTAAAGCGTCCGAAACGGATTTAGCAGCTTCAGCCATTGATTCAGTGAAAGCATCTTGAAGCCAGCCCCAAGGATTTGTATCACTTTTACCGCCTGAATGTATGCGTGCTTTTCCAGAACGTGAAGCGATTCCGATCGAAGTATTTTTTATAGCTCCGCCAAATCCTGCCATAGCATGCCCCTTAAAATGACTTAAAATTAAATATGAATCGTAATTTTTAAAATTTTTTCCGACAAGATTACCCGTTAAATTTTTTCCTTTTGAAACAGTTAATTCAATTTGACCGTCACGATCCATAATATCAACGTCAGCAATATTTAAAAATCCGTGATCTTTTATTACTTGCATGTGCATTTCAGATTCAGCGCGTGAACCGTTATAAGCTGTATTACATTCGACGAGAGTGCCTTTTAATTTTTGCACGAGGTCTTTAATTAATTCCGGCCTTAAATAATTGCTTGCTGGGGGTTCACCCGTTGAAATTTTCACGGCGATTTTCCCATCTGGTTCCCATTTTAGAGCCTCATAAATTCTGTTAAGTCCTTCGGGGTTAATATTTTTTGTCATGAAAACGATCGGAGCTGATTCATCTTCAGTTTGATGAGCTAGGTCAGTCGCATTGATTGGCAAACTTGAAAATAAAATTATTAAGAGCGCGTAAAAAATTTTATTCATTAAAAAATCCTCCTGAAAATAAAATTTCTCACATTATATTACTTTGAAGCTTCTTCGACACATCTTAAAGCGTTTAAACTTCTCGGATAACCTATGAACGGCAAACACTGAGAAATAATTTTGATCATGAAATTTTTATCATTCCCGATGTTAAAATTTCCTTTAGCGTGTGCTATTAATTGAGGTTCGCAGCCACCTTGAGCAGAAATATAACAAAATGTTATTAATTCGCGATCTTTTAAATTTAAGCCCTTTCGCGTGTAATAATCTCCAAAACAATTTTGAGCCAGCCACAAATTAATATGTTTTGTTTCATCCGGCCCAGAATTCCAAAAATTGCGCATACCTTCTCCGAAAATTTCAACCTGAGCATTTGTCCCGGCTTCGCGACGAGTGTTAATATTTGTAGTGCTTTGAGGTTCGACCGGCAAATTAATATTTTGTTGGGTAAAAATCTCGTTTGTAATTTTCAAAAACCCGTAAACCCTGCCAATTCCCAAATATGCGACAGCCTGATAAATAATTTCTTTGACTTCGACAGGACTTAAACCAGATTTTAAAGCGACTGGCAAAATTTCTCTGAACTCGTCATAACCCTGACAGCCCAGAAGTGTAGCAATTATCGCCATAAATTTGGTACGTTCATCGAGATTAATATTATCATTATTTGAAACGTCATTATTTAAAAAATTATTGAACAGCTCGTAAAATTCAGGATCGTTATTTTTTAAATCTTCGTGATAGTGATAATTTTGATTAAACAAGTTATAAGCTCCTTTATTATTTTTATTTTCATTTTCCGCGCAAGCTCTCAAGCTGAAGAATATTACAACTAAACACGCAAAAATTATTATTACTCTGTTTATTTTGCTCGACCTCCATTAAAAATAAAATTTCTGAGAACAGATTATACAAAAAAATTCCAGCTATGACATACGTAAATCACAGCCGGAATAAATTAAATTAAATTTTGATCTTTAAACCGAAGCATATAACTTCATGCGTTTTTGTACAATTTTATAATTTGGATTGGCGGTTTTTATAATTTCGGGTAATATTTTCGGGTCATCCGGCAAATGATACGTGCAAATGGCGAGCTTCGGAGCAAAATTTTTTAAAGTCTCCCGCGCACCGTTTAATAAATTACGTTCCTGGCCTTCGATGTCAGCTTTTATAAAATCAACGCGTTTAATATTATTTTCCTTTACAAATTCATCGAGCGTTGTAATTTGAAATTCATTTTCATTTTTAGAAGTATGAAACACGCCTGTAATTTTTGCTTTGGGATTTGTAATATTTCCGAGAGCTTTTTTCACTGGGATAATTTTATTATTATTTAATTCTGCGGTCTGCTCAAGAATTTTAAATAATTCGCTTGAAGGTTCAAACGCATAAGTTACGGCATTTTTCACGGCACAATATGCAGCAAAATCCCCGATCCAGCTTCCCACATCGATAACGACATCACCGGGATTAATTGTTACATTGACGAGATCATTTTTTAAAAAATACGGGCCTTCGAGCATCAAATAATAATATTTATCGATCTCGTTTTCGTTATATTCGTCATTCTTGAACAAATAAAAATAATAATCGTCATCGAAGGACTGATTTAAAAATTCTCCGAGTATTTCAATGGATACAAATGGAATTTTTATGCCCTTAAAATCGTAATGATCATTTTTTATGAAGCCCATTGAACGAAATTTTTTTAACATTCGTGTAGCGTGTAATTTTTTCCTTAAATTTTTATGTCCGAAAATTTTCCTGATTAAATTGGATTTATCAATACATAACGCAATAAATTCCGCCGGGGTTTCGAGACCTTCAAAAATTCTGTGTACACGTTGAATCAACATGCTTTTAACTGAACGAGTTTTTATACAAATTGGTGTATTAGACGGATAATTTTTCATAGCGCATACACCATAATGAAGGGGTTAAAATTTTGTGATGAGTTTTGAAAAGATTTTTTTACGCAACTATAGCCACGAGCCACGAGCCACGAGCCACGAGCCATTATACTGATTTTCGCTCAATTTTGTCAACTCCTAAAATTAAATTTAATTTGCTTGCGACAATTATAATATTTTTTTGTTAAATTCGTTAAATTCGTTAAGTTGTTAAAAATCGGCGTTTAGTTTAAAATATGGCAAATTGTTAAATAAATTAAAAAATTTTTGAGGAGAGATTCATTAAATAAAATGGCAACACGCAGAGAACCTAGATTTAAATTGTGCCGTCATTTGGGCGTGAATGTTTGCGGACATCCTAAAGCGTTAAAACGTTCTGACAGTAAAAAAGCATCTGCAGCAAATTTAGCAAGAACCGGCCAGAAGGTTTCGCAGTACGGATTACAGCTAATGGAAAAACAAAAAATTAAAGCGTATTACGGAATTTTAGAGCGTCAGTTTGCGAGATATTTCGATTTAGCCAAGAAAAGCAACGAAATGACCGGCGTGGCCTTGTTGAAAAATCTTGAGTGCAGACTTGATAATTTAGTTTATCGCATTGGTTTCGCTCGTTCGATCAGGCAGGCGCGTCAGATGGTGAATCACGGTCATATACTCGTGAACGGCAAAAAAGTTGATATACCTTCATATGGCGTAAAAGTTAATGATGTCATCAGCTTGAAAGAAAAATCACGCGACAACGTTTTATTTTCAGCAAATTTTGATGGCCTCGTCGCTTTCAATGTTCCGTACATCGAAAAGGATAAAGGACAATTCAGCGCGAAATTAATACGTGAACCTTTACGCGATGAACTTCCAATCGAAGTAAATGAAATACTCGCAGTCGAGTTGTATTCGAAATAATTAAAATAATAAAATTTAAAATAACGTGAAATAATGAAATAATCATGAAATAAATAATAAAATAATAAAAATTAAATATTAGCTCTTATCGAGAGAGGTGGAGGGATCGGCCCTATGAAGCCCGGCAACCTTTGAGATTAAAAAAATTTAATTTGAAGGTGCCAATACCGTCAGCAGGTTTTGAAGTTAATAAATTATTTTAGCTGGATGATGAGAGAGAGAAATTAAAATAAAAAATTTAAGCACTCTCCTGAAATTGTCCGGGAGGGTGTTTTTTTTATAAACAAGTAATAAATTAATTTACAGGAGGCAGAAAAATTGTCAGATAATTTTATTTTTTCGTCCGAATCAGTGACAGAAGGTCACCCCGATAAAGTCGCGGATCAAATTTCCGATGGGGTTCTCGATGCAATATTAAAAGACGATCCAATGGGTCGCGTAGCTTGTGAGGTTTTATGCTCGACTGGTTTAGTTATAGTGGCCGGAGAAATTACGACAAAAACTTATATTGATATTCCAAAAATTGCACGCGGAATAATTAACGAAATCGGATACACTCGCGCTAAATATGGTTTTGACGGTGAAACATGCGCCGTGTTAACTGCAATTGACGAACAGTCCGGAGACATTGCTCAAGGTGTAAATAACGCCCTCGAAATTCGCGACAAAAATTTATCGGAAGAAGATATTTCAAAAACTGGAGCAGGAGATCAGGGCATGATGTTCGGTTATGCAACGAATGAAACAAAAGAATTTATGCCGATGCCGATCGCTTTAGCTCATGCTTTATCCCGTCAGCTTACAAAAGTCCGCAAAGATGGAACGCTGTCATATTTAAGACCGGACGGAAAAACTCAGGTTTCATTACGTTACGAAAATAGAAAAGCCGTTCACGCTGATACGATCGTGGTCTCGGCTCAACATCATCCGGAAGCTGGTTTAAATCAAATTCGTTCGGACATAATTGAACACGTTATACACCCGATAGTGCCGGGAAATTTAATTGATTCTGACACAAAAATTTTTGTAAATCCTACAGGACGTTTTGTTAAAGGCGGTCCGATGGCTGACACTGGATTAACTGGACGTAAAATAATCGTTGATACTTACGGCGGATGGATTCCACACGGAGGCGGAGCATTTTCAGGAAAAGACCCCACCAAAGTCGACCGCTCTGGAGCTTATATGACAAGATATGCAGCAAAAAATATTGTTGCCTCTGGAATTGCTGATGAATGTCAAATACAAGTCGCTTACGCCATCGGAGTAGCTGAACCGGTTTCATTAAACGTTAATACTTTTGGAACAGGTAAGATCAGCGATGAAAAAATTTCTGAATTGCTTCGTGATCATTTTGATTTCAGACCGGCGGCAATTATTAGAGATTTAAATTTACGCAAGCCACAATATAAAGCCCTCGCAGCATACGGGCATTTTGGAAGAATTGATCTGCCTGAGCTTCCAGGATGGGAAAAAACTGACCGCGCTGAAGAATTACGTAAAGCAGCAGGAATTTAATTTAATTTATTTAATTTGAGATTTTATAAAAAATTTTCCCCCTTTTAAATTTCGAGGGGGATTTTTATTTATAATTTATATTTTAAATTTACAATTCATAATTTGCCGTTCAAATAATTTATAATTTCATCCTGATTAATTTCAATTTGCGAACCTTCGGCCATGTCCTTCAAAATAATTTTATTTTTATTTTTATTTTTATCTTGATCGATTATACATGCATATTTACATAATCCAGCAGAACGCATTTGATTTTTAAAACTCCGGCCGGCTATATCATTAACTGCGCTTATTCCTGCTGAACGTAATTTATAAGTTAAAATTTGTGCTGAAGCTTTATTATTTTCATTTGCGATAATAAAAACGTCCGGAGCTGGAATTTTTCCAAATGAACAATTTTGTTCTTCCATTACGATCACTACTCTGTCAAGTCCGCAGGCAAATCCAACACCGGGAATTTTTCCGCCGCCAATCGAACTCGCTAAATTATCGTAACGCCCTCCGCCGCATACTGCATTTTGTGCGCCCAAATCGCCCGATAAAATTTCAAATGCAGTTTTTGTATAATAATCCAGTCCGCGCACTAGCCTTTTATTTATTCTGTAAGCAAAGCCTAAATTTTCGAGTCCCGTTTTCACCTCTTCAAAATGATTTCTGCATCCATCGCACAAAGACTCATAAATGTCCGGAGCATCATCCGAAATTTTTCCGCAGTTCTCTTTTTTACAATCCAAAATCCTTAACGGGTTGCGATCCAATCTCGTTAAACATGTCTCGCATAAATCTTTTTTATGAGCGTTGAAATAATTTAATAATTTTTCGCGATAAACTGGTCTGCACTTTTCACAGCCAACGGAATTTAAAACGACCTCCAAATTTTTTAAGCCCAGCCGTCTGAATAATTCCAATGACATGGAAATAATTTCAATATCTGCGCTCGAACCCGCAACGCCCAAACATTCCGCATCAATCTGATAAAATTGTCTGTAACGTCCTTTTTGAGGTCTCTCATATCTGAACATTGGACCCCAGCTCCATAATTTTGCAAAATTCCCTTGAGCGCACAAATTATTTTCAATTGCTGCACGCATTACGCCTGCTGTAGCTTCTGGCCTTAGAGTTATGCTGCGTTCTCCTCTGTCAATAAATGTATACATTTCCTTTTCTACGATGTCAGTTGTTTCGCCGACACCTCTCGAAAATAATTCTGTATGTTCAAATATTGGGATTAAAATCTCACTGAAATTAAAATTTTTCATGACTTCGCCAGCAGTTTTTATAATATATGACCACTTCCAAGATTCCGCCGGCAAAATATCCCTTGTCCCTCTTGGAGCGTTTATAATCGACATTTTAAAATTTTCACTCCTTCGTAAATTATTTATTATTTATTATTTATTATTCAGCTCAAAAAATTCGGGCAAAATATTATTTAATTCATTAAATTTATATTCACCAAAATTTTCACCGTGTCTAAATAATAAAGCTCCGTTTAAACTTCCTGCAATTCCGTATTCAGCGTGCCGGGCTTCTTTAGGTCCGTTTACTTCGCAGCCCATAACAGCAACGGAAATCCCATCAGGTAAATTATTTAAAAACGGCTCAATATATTTCACCAAATTTCTAACGTCAGCGCGTCTCCTTCCACATGTCGGACATGAAATTAAATTTACTCCTTTTGTGCGCAAATCGAGAGCTTTTAAAATTTCGTAACCGATTTTCACTTCGCGTTCCGGATCATCTGTTAATGAAACTCTTAAAGTATTTCCGATATTACGCAATAATAAATTTGAGATGCACGCGACTCCCTTCACAATTCCGCCGTCTCCGGGACCTGCTTCAGTTAAACCTATATGCATCGGGAAATCCGGATATTTATCATTAATTAAAATATTTGCGTTTATGCATTCGTTTACGTTTGAAGATTTTGCGGACAAAATAATATTATAAAATTCGTGCTTTAATAATAATTCTGCCTGTTCGCACACCGCTATAAATAAACCTTTTGAGCGATCTCCTTCAGCTTGATCGAGCTGCAATTTTGAAATTGATCCGCCGTTTGCTCCGATTCGTATAACGACATTTAATTTTTTTGCGGTGTCTATAACGTCATTTAATTTATTTAAATTCATGTTGCCCGGATTAATTCTGATTGATTTAAAACCGGATTCCATTGCGATAATTGCGAGTTCCGGATCAAAATGTATATCTGCCATTAAATTTAAATTAGTATTCTCAATTAAATATTTTAAATCATCAGTTAAATTTTTATTTGGAAAAGCAACGCGAGCTAATTCGCAACCGGAATTTAATAAACTTTCGCATTGTTTAATACAGCCTTCACGATCATTTAAACGGGTTTTTAACATGCTTTCGACTCTGACCGGAGAATTTCCGCCGATCGTTAAATTATTTATTTTTACTTGTTTTGTCATAATTATTTTTATTTTTATTTTTATTCCTGAAAATTTTTTGATCTTTAATTTAATGCGTCATGAAAATATTATAAACATCTTTACACGTTATAATTACCATCAATGAAACAACTAATACAAAACCTGCAACATGAATCCAATTTTCAATTTTTTCCGGGACTCTGCGCCTGAAAATAAACTCAAGTATCACAAATAAAATTCTCCCGCCATCAAGAGCAGGAATCGGGAATAAATTCATTAACCCCAAATTTAACGAGATAATTGCAACAAAAGTCACAAAACTCCATAAACCCGAACTCATTGCGCGCCCCGACATTGAAGCTATACCAACAGGGCCGGTGACTTCGATTTCTTGACGCTGTAAAATCCAATCTGCTAAACCTCTTAACATTAACACGGTCATTCTATACATGTAATAAATTGAATTTTTGAACGAGTCAATAAAATTATATTTCGCATAAGCCGGACTAATTCCCAACATTGGGCGATGATATTCGGAATTAATTGGGACGTTGATTTTAAAATTTAAAATTTTTCCGTCGCGCAGAATTTCAAAATTTAATTTTTGATCTTTTAATGCTTCAGTTCTGATATTTTCGGAAGTGTCGCGCCATTTTACAGCTTTAATCCCGTTCACGCTTAAAATTTCATCGTTAACTTTCAATCCAGAATTTTCAGCAGGAAATCCCGGCATTATTTCTCCGATTTTAGAGTGTTCCATGTCCTGAACTCCGTGCATAAATAAAAACATCGCCATTAAAATAACTGCGAGCAAAATATTAAATAACGGACCGTTAAATAAAATTAAAAATCTTTTCCACGCCGGCTGCTCATTAAATCCCATTCCTGAAATTACTTGCTCGCCCTCTTCTTCTTCGTCCATGCCTGCGAGTCTGCAAAATCCTCCAACTGGAAATAATCTCAATGACCAAAGCATATTATTTTTTTCAATCTGAAATACTGCCGGCCCCATTCCGAAAGCAAATTCATGAACCTGAACGCCCAAAATTTTAGCTGTTATATAATGCCCGTATTCGTGAACTATTACGCAAACAGCAATAACGATCAAAAATGAAATTATCGCAATTAACAATTAAATAAAACCCTCCTTAAAAATTTTTTAAATACTATCACAATAAAAAAAGGACTTGCGATGTTTAAATTTTAATTTCATCACAAATCCCTATTTTAAATTTATTTATTTATCCAGTTCGAAATTTATAAACTTAATATCATGCCTACCCAAATAGCTTCATGTAATTTTTTTACTTTTTCAATCGGCTTATCATTGGGAGTAAATAATTTATATTCCAGAATTTTAAAGCCAGCTGATTCCGCCATGTTAAAAATTTCTTCGGGCGACCTAAAATGATATATGTGATCAGGTGTCGGAGCATCTACTACTGTAGTGACGTAACTTTTTGTTTTTTCAGTTGAACATTTTGCGATTTGTTTTAAAAATTTTAAAGGCTCTTCAACATGTTCGAGCACTTCACCCATTACAATAACATCGTATTTTACTGAAGGTGTGAACTCAAAAAAATTTTTGTTCTCGATGCAGACTTGCCCCCCCCCCCCCTAGTTTGCAATAATCAACATATTGTTTTGTGAGTCTTACACTCGATTCCGATAAATCTACAGCATGAAAAAATTTTAAATTTGAATACTTTAACGCCTTCGTAAAATATTCTCCATGTCCCGGACCTATTTCAAGATAATTTTCACCCTTAACGCTGCTTATAAAATTTATGAAAAATCTCAAGCCGTTAAGATGATGCGACCATAAATAAGTCGAAACGCCCAAACCGATCATATATTTCGTCATGAACAAATCATTAAAATAAACGTCGGAGCTTACTTCTTTAAATGTGCTATATCTGTAAGTACCATGCTCAACAAAATATTTTGTTTCTTCCATGATGATGCGTTCAACGAAAAATAAATAATATTCCGCAATATCTTCGATCGAATATCCTAAAGATTCATAAAAGCCTATTAACTGTTTTAAGTCTTCAATTTCCTGCGCGGTTAAATTCGGCAGATATTTTTTTATATATTTATTTTGCAGTGCGCTTTTTTGTGTAACGAGATTTAAAAATTTTTCCAGATTATCCTGCATAAATAATATTCCTCCTATTGTAAAGCATATTATAAAAAATCCCCCTGAATATTTCATCAAGAGGATTTTAATATTTTAATTTAAATTATTTCGCCAGAATCTCACCAAACCAATAATATCCCCATGCCCTAGCCTGTTGCGCCAATACCGGCATATCTTGTTTATACCATTGAAATTTTGTGCGGCGTAAATTTTTATTTATTATGTGCGTCTCGCGTTTTAAAATTCCTGATATTGTTTCAGAATTTCGTTTTACTACCTGATACCATTGATCACCAATCCAAATATAAATTATTCGCGGATGATCTCCCTTCCATGCTACCGGAACAGCAGGCTCATGCAAAACAGCTATACGATCCACAGTGCTTTTCCATTTTCCTACAGCCATAAATCTCGCGTTAAAACTCCAATCAGGTATATATGTCGAAGTCGTTGAGCTTGTTAAATTTGAAGCCGGCAAATTTGGCTGCGTAACATTTATAAAATTTGTGTTCGGCAATTTTCTTAATTCTGAAATTTGCACATCATTCATATACGGAACAAGTCCAGCCATCGAAGGCACTACAGAACCTACAACGTAATTTGTTGCGATTAAATTCGGCCCTTCGCTCGTTCCATACACCCAAATATTATCTTTATTTTTTCGCACTGGATAGCCGTCAAAAGTTACGTACCAACCTGAAGGCATGTTATACGGCTTGTATACATAAAAATTCATTCCTGCATATGAAGGCTGCTGAACAAGTAAAGGCTCTGTAACATAAACTTTTGCGCTGAGTTCAGAACTTGAAAATAAAATTAAAATTAAAAATATTAAACATAAAATTTTACGCATATTAAATCATTCTCCAGTTAAAATTATTTCGCCAAGCCATTTATAACCCCAATAACCCGTATATTGTCCAAGTATAACCGAATCTCCTGCACGCCATTTTATATTTGAGCCGTTAATTATTTTCGCTAAATTATATGCATCACGTTTTACTGCGTTTAAAGGATTTTCGCTCCCTCGCACGCTGATTTGTCGCCACTCCATACCAGTCCAGACAAAAACTGTTTCAGGGTGATCACCTTTCCAAGCTACAGGCATAAAAGGAGAATTTATAACTCCAATGCGGTCAATACTTTTTTTCCAGTTTGAAATTTGCATAAAATCCGGGTTCTGCGTCCAATCTGTAGGATAATTTTTTATAGCTGGGTTTTCTTTTTCTGGTGCATTATTTGTATTATTTGCATTTGCAGTCTCAACGATCGGCGCAACGCTCGAAGCCTTTTTATCATATGGTTTAATTCCTGCATCGGAAGGAACTACAGAACCGACTACATGATCAGTTTTAACACCTTTATTTTTTTCGTATGTCCCGTATTTCCAAATTTTATCCCGATTTTTATAAACTAAATATCCGTCGTAAGTCACGTAAAAAGTTTTTGCAAGTTTTTTATTTGACGGCTTATATACATAAAATTCCATCGGTTTGTAAACTGGTTGAGAAACCAAAATAGATTTTTTTTCAGCCGCGTAAATCTTCGTCGATGAAATTATTAAAATTATTAACGCTAAAATTTTTTTGTTCATGTTATCTCCTTTTTGAATTCTTAAATTTTAAATTAATTTCTTATCTTCCAACAGGCGGCAGCGGTTTATCTTCAAGAGTTCCGGGATCGGCGTTAAATTGTCCGACCGGCGGCATTTTTTCCTGATCTTGTTCCTGTTTGGGAGCGTTCTGCGTTTTCGTTTGAGCCTGAGCTTGAGTGCTGACAGGAGTGGGCGTTTTATTTTGAGCAGGCTGAGCAGGCTGAACAGGCTGAACAGGTTGAACAGGTTGAGCAGGTTTAATATTTTGAGCCTGTTGAGTTTGCGTTTTATTTTGCTGGACTGGTTTAGGCTGTGAAATATTTTCCTTTTTGCTCGGAGCTGTTACGGTTCTGCGTTTTGAATTTGAATTATTTTGAGCAGATTTTTTCACGACTGCAACATGAGGCGCTTCAGTTTTAGAATTATTTTGATTTTGCGACAAAACTGGGTCAGGAGCATTTGCTGTATTAACAGAAGTTGAAGACTGATTATTATTATTTTGCTCCGGCTTTATTGCGCTCAACGGCACGACGCTCATTTGAGAATTTTGCGCGGAATTTTGAGCATTATTATTATTATTTGCGTTATTCTGTCCCGGTTCTGGCGGAACATATACGGCTCTTTGTTGAGGCTGATTATTATTTGTTTGCGCCGCGTTATTATTATTATTATTTTGTCCCGGTTCTGGCGGAGTATACACGACTCTCTGTCGAGTTTGAGCATTATTATTATTAATATTTGCCGGCTGTGAATTTTGTGCGGGATTATTATTTGTGTTTTGTAAATTTTTTACCGCGTTATTATTTTGCGCAGGCTGAGGATTTTGTGCAACGTTATTATTTTGCGCTGGAGCTGGCGGAGTATAAACAGGTGAATTATTATTATTATTATTCGCGACATTTAAATTATTTGCGTTGTTTTGAGGATTCGATGGCGGCACATAAATAGCAGGTCTCCAAGCATCTCCACCAGTTGATGAAGCTCCAGGTTCAGGCGGAATAAATACGGGTACGCTCGGCTGGTTGACATTTTGAGCAGGACGCGAAGCCAAATTTTTAGACTGCTTAGAATCAGGCGGAACTGTCGCAATATTATTATTTGTTGTAGCAACCGGGTAAACTCTCGCGGGGCGTTTGGGATCCCATAAAGGAGTTTTATTCTGATCTTCGGGATAATTCGCAACCCGTGATAAAGGCGTAAAATTCGGATCGCATTCGACAGCCTTCGTATAAAAATATTGAGCCTGTGAAAATCCTCCGATGGCCTCGTGATATTTTCCGTACCAATACCAAGCGTTTGGGTCTTTTCTATTTTCCTGTATAGCCTTCTGTAAATACGGATATGCCTCATTATAACGTTCTTGTTTCATGAGAGCGATGCCGCGTTCTAAAGAGCTTAACGGTTTAGGTTTATTATTCGCGTTAGATTTTTGAGCCGAAGTTTTTTTATTAGCGGTGGGCTTTTTCGTCGTAACTTTTTTTACGGTTCGTTTTGAACTTTGATTTTTATTACTGCGCGAATTATTATTTTTATTTGCGGAATTATTATTAATATTATTTTGGGACTGCGGAGGCAACGGCAAATATACTGCGCTGTCATCATCTGCAACTTCAGCGGCGTATAACAAATTTAAATTAAAATTAAAATTTAAAATTACGAGAATGAATATTAAAAATTTCTTCACGTTAAATCACTTCCCTATCATTTTAGAATTTTTTATGACGATGTCCTTTAAAGTTATAGGCTCTTTTTTGTCATCGCGAATCACCCGGACAATTGCATTATTATCGTAAACTTTTGTTACTTTTACTTTACCGATGACTTTAGGAATTACGACAACAGGATTTTCCGGCACGACCGTAATATATGTATCAGCCCGAACAACATCTAAAATATCCCCAACGTTAACGCTGTCACTAAAACCAGAAGCCGATGAACCTAAAGAAATTATATATTCTCGTTTATGTCGTTTTGAGTTTGCTGTTGGGGCTAAAATTTTGCCGACAGTCTGGAACGAAGTGGAAAAATTATCCGCTAACATTTCGGGATTTGGGTTATTACTTTGACGAGCGTTATTAATTTGTTTCATTGATTCGCGGTAAGCTGCATCTATAGCGTTTTTGATCGCCTGCCAGTGTGAACTGCCTTTAAACTGATCCCAAGTTAAACGGCTCATTTTCTGACTGTAATTTTTTTCGGTCAACCCTAAAATATCTAAACCATCTTTAAACGGTATCGGCATCGAAATTATATCGCCGGCATCAAGCCAAAAAATATCTTCAGGGCTATCAAATGTAAATCTCGTGTCCTTCCCTTGTACTGTTCTTGTTGCGACTTCGCGGACTCTGGACGTGTCAAAAACTTTTAATCTAATCTGCACGCGACCCGTTTCAACATTTCCGACTAAATGACGGTCTTTTAAAATTGCTTCATACATTTCCATTTGTACGGCCATGTCATCCCCGCGTCTGGAACTTGAGAGCCATCGATTCATGCCGTTTTGATCCAGCGCTCTTACTTCGATATTTGGCGAACGTTTATATAAAACTTCGAGATATTCCGTCATTTTTTTTTCTAGAATATTACGCGGATAAAATTTGCTCTCCCAAATTTCGAGACCAGTATTATTTATTGTCGGCAGAACTACAATTGATAATTTCCCGGCCGCAAAAATTTTATTTTGATCTGAAACGAGAATTATAAAAATAAATACTAACAATAAAAATTTTCTCATGATTTTATTTCAACCCCGAAAAGCTTTTAACATAAGGCATAACACTGTAATACCATTCTTTAAAATTTTTCGCCCAAAATAACCGCGTGATCGTGTAAAATTCATCTTGGTTTCCTCCGTTCATAGTGTCGATTTTCAGTGCTTCATTATATAAATCTGTTGGAATTTTTATAACCATTTCGCCGGAATGTTTAGCAGTAGCCATTTGAGGAACGCAGGCAAAAGCAGTAATATTATTTAATTCGTGCTCGTAAAATGTAACTCTGTACGGAACATCGCCCAAAGTCCCAGCAGTAAAATCCGTCCGCCTCGAACGCGTATAACCTTCATCCTGTAAAAATTTTTCGCTGTCAATAAAATATTCGACATTTAAATTTTCGATGTTATAAAAATGTCTCATGTAAGCAGAAATTTTAAAACCTAATTTCATGAGTCCAGGCGAATTTAATGAGAAGCCTTTATGTTTATTAGTTTCCTGCGGGTGTGGTTTGCGGTTTTCCCACAAAGAATTTGAAAATTTTGAGCCGTCCTCTCCGCAAAATGAAAAACATAACAGCATGGCCGAAGCTGAAACCCGAACAGGATTAAACCAGCGTTCAGGATTAATTTTCCCCATTGCTTCCATTAAACCCGTATGTAATAGAGTTTCAACATTACGCTCGCCATTTATAAAATTTAAATCTGTATTATTTAAAATCATTCGTTCTGCATCATTTAACGGGAAAAAATTTTTAAAGACTCCTGATTTTTTATCTTCGCCGGTGCAGTCTGCTATAAATAACGCTGAACGTTTTTCATCTGACATCATGACAAAACCATTTTGAGAGGTAACAATTTCGGGATTAAATAAAGCTTTTTCGAGATCGAGCATTACCCTAAAAAATTTTAATCTGAAATTAGTTTTTATTGTGAAGTCTTCGAGAATTTTCTGTATAGCGTGTTCAAAGTCCTGAACTATATATGAAACTGTTTCACCGCGAGTTTTTGAATTAATTTGTAATTTTCTGTCTCTTTTTTCGACCCAGCTTAACTGAATTAATTTGCGAGTATTTTTATTTTTGTTAAATATTGAGAGTCTTGGGGATTTTCCTCTAGTCCAAATTTGGAGAGCCAGATTATCGTCAATTTCGTAACTGCTTAAAATTTTTCCTTCCTCGTTCAATTTATAATCAGCCTGCTCCTTTTTAATTTACGGGATAAAATATAAATATTAAAATTAAATTCAAATTATACAGCTTAAAAACAACGCGATAATTATAAATTTTATGTAAACCGGCCATGCAAACGAAAACGAAAAATATTTAATTTAAATTTCTTGACATAAAATTTACGTAAAATAAAATTTATTAAATCTAATAAAAAATATTTCAAACAGGAGCAAATAATTTTAAATGTCAGATTACGAAATAAAAAATATTAATCTCGCCGAACATGGCCAGAATAAAATTAATTGGGCTTGGAATTATATGCCGTCATTAAATTATTTGTACGAAAAATATAAAAATTCTCAGCCGTTTAAAGGTGCAATAATTTCAGCGTGTTTACATTTGGAAGCTAAAACTGCAAATTTATTAATTACCCTTAAAAAATTGGGCGCGGAAGTTTCAGCCTGCGGAAGTAATCCGTTATCGACTCAAGATGATATTTGCGCAACTCTCGCAGAAAATGGCGTACACGTTTACAGCCATCGAGGAATGAACTCAGAAGAATATTTTAATTATGTAAATAAAGTTCTGGATTATAAGCCAAATGTAATAATCGATGACGGTGCCGATTTAATTGCAACAATTCACAGCAAACGTAAAGAATTAATACCCGGAATTTTAGGCGGTTCAGAAGAAACTACTTCAGGCGTTAAAAGATTACGCGCAATGAATAACGATAAAATTTTAAAATTTCCAATGATCGCAGTTAATGACGCGTTGAGCAAATATTTATTTGATAATCGTTACGGAACTGGCCAAAGCGTTTGGGATGGATTCATGAGAACTACAAACATGATCGTCGCAGGTAAAAATGTCGTGGTTGTTGGTTACGGCTGGTGCGGTCGAGGAGTCGCGATGAGGGCTGCAGGACTTGGAGCGCATGTAATTGTAACTGAAATTGATCCGCATAAGGCTTGCGAAGCTTTAATGGACGGCTTCAGAGTTATGAGCATGGAAGAAGCTGCTAAAATCGGCGATATATTTTTAACTTTAACAGGAAACATTCACGTAATACGCAAAGAACATTTTAAATTAATGAAGAACGGTGCAGTTTTAGGAAATGCCGGACACTTTGATGTAGAAATCAGTAAACCCGATCTCGAAGAATTATCGGATCACATTGAAAATTTACGCGACAATATACAATCTTACGTTATGCCCGATGGAAAAAGAATTAATTTATTAGGCGAGGGGCGTTTAACAAATTTAGCGTGCGCTGACGGTCATCCAATTGAGATAATGGATTTAAGTTTCTCGCTTCAGCTTGAATCAGCGTTATATGTTTATACGCATAAAATGGAAGCTGGATTATATTCAGTCCCGATGGAAATAGACCGCGCCGTAATGGAATCAAAACTCGCAGCATTAGGCGTAAAAATTGATTCAATGACCCCCGAACAAATTGAATATATGAAGAGTTGGCAGGAGTAAAAATTTAAAAATGGCGACATTATTTAAAGACGTATATATTTTAGAGATCGGAAGAGCGTCGTGTAGGGAAAGAGTGTAGATCTCGGTGGTCGCCG
>CALCEM010000030.1 GCA_937900285.1 uncultured Fretibacterium sp.
TAATAAAATAAATTTTATTTTGTACAAATTTACAACACTTGAACATTTCTTGAAATATGTAAGTTATGATACTCAATCAAAAGAGGACGCAGACACCGTTCCGAGTACTCCCGGCCAATGGGATTTAGCTCGCGCAATGGTGAAAGAGCTTGAAGAACGCGGCCTAAAAAACGTAAATATTTCCGAACACGCTTACGTAATTGGAACCATCCCGGCAAATTCAAATAAAAAAATTCCGGCTATAGGCTTTATAACTCATATGGATACAGCAACGGAAGCATCTGGAAAAAACGTTAAACCTAAAGTTATAAAAAATTATGACGGCGGAGATGTAATTTTAAATCAGGAATTAAATATAATTTTATCGCCGAATGATTTCCCGTTTATGAAAAATTATGTCGGTGATGATCTCGTTGTTACGGACGGCACGACATTGCTCGGCGGCGATGATAAAGCAGGCATGGCGGAAGTTATGGGGGCTGTAGACTGGATTTTGTCGCACCCTGAATTTGAACACGGAGAAATTAAAATCGCTTTCACTCCAGATGAAGAAGTAAGCGAATTGGCGAGGCATCTCGATATTGAAAAATTTGGGGCTGATTTTGCTTACACTTTGGACGGTGGCAGCATTGGCGAAATAAGTTACGAAAATTTTAACGCAGCCAGTGCTGTAATAAAAATTCATGGTCGTTCAGTTCATCCGGGAAGCGCAAAAAATTTAATGTTGAGTGCCGTAACAATGGGAAATGAATTATTAAATTTATTGCCGGCGAATGAGACCCCAGCAACGACAGAAAAATATGAGGGTTATTATCACTGCTTGAGCTTTAACGGAGATACCGAAAACGCTATTTTAAGATTTATAATCCGCGATCACGACATGAAAAAATTTAACGCCCGCAAAAAATTTATTGAAAAGTGCGTGAACTGGTTAGGCGATAAATACGGCGCAGAACGTTTTGAGCTTGAAATAAAAGACCAGTATTACAACATGATCGAAAAATTACGCGATAATATGCAGGTTGTAAATTTGGCAATGGACGCAATGAAAGAAATAAATATTAATCCGGTAATACGTCCAATGAGAGGCGGAACAGACGGCGCGGCTTTATCATGGCGGGGGCTTCCGACACCAAATATTTTTATAGGCGGACATAATTATCACGGCAGATTTGAATTTGTTTCGGTTCAGGTTATGGAAAAGGCTTCGGAATTAGTCATTAAAATTCTGGAACTTGCAGCGAAAAAAATATAATATAATCTTTAAAATAAATCTGGAGGTGCTATTCTCATGGAAATAAGATTTGTACAACGAGGCACAGAGATCGACAGCAAATTAAGGGAATACATGGAGAAAAAAATTTCTCGCATGGAAAAGTTTTTTAGAAAAATTCTCAACTGTCAAATTGTAGTAACGGAGCATAAAGGAAATTTTAACGTTGAGACGACTGCAAACGCTAACGGTGTAATTTTGCGCGCTGAGGAAAATGCTCACGAGGCTAGAACAGCTTTTGACCAGTCATTAAAGAATCTCGAACGCAGAATTAAAAAATATAATTCATATTTGAAAGACCGCGCACAAATGGGAGCTGGCGAATTTAGTTTTGGAGAAGAGCCGGAGGAATTAATTTCAGAAGAGCCGATAATTGGAAAAATTAAGCAGGTTCAAGTTCGTCCAATGGATACGACTGAAGCGGTTATGCAAATGGAATTAATTGGGCATTCGTTTTTTATGTTTCAGAATGTTGAGACGGGTGAAATTAACGTGGTTTACAAACGCAGAAACGGGAATTACGGATTATTGGAGCCGATACGCTAAGAACTTTTTTAATTTAAATTTATTCCCCTGAGTTAAACGCTTGGGGGAAATTTTTTTTATGTTTTATATATTTTTTATATATTTACGCACGCCCATAAAAAAACCCCGCCGGATTTCTCCAGCAGGGAATTAAATCTAAATTACAAATTAAATTATTATTTGCTTTCGAGAGCTTCTTCCGTTACAACGTCTCCGGCTTTAGCATCGTCAGCATTGTCTTTTGCGTCTGTCGCTTCAACTTTTACGGCAACTACTGGAGCATAAGTTACGCCCGTATTGAACCAAGGAGTCACAACGATCTCACGTGCTTCAGGAACGGTTGTAATGTCTGCGCCTTCAGTGTCTGCAAAGTCTGCGATCTCATCGTCTGTGCTTTCGCGTTCAACTGGGAATGCAAAATATGCAAGTTCGCCGTCAACCGGTGCAGCTTCATCAAGTGTTACAGGAATGTCATACTGACCATCAGCTGTTACAGTGATTTCAGGAAGTACCGCAGCGATTACATAACCAGCATCCTCAAGGGCTTTGCGCTGTGCATCAGTGAGAGCATCGGCTCCGCGTGCAGCACCGAATTTAATCTCGCCTTCTGTTGCAGCTTCGTCGTTTTCTTTTTCGACATCTTCAACAAGCTCGATCTCAAACGGTAAAGCTCCGTCAAATCCGTCATCGCCCTCAACATCAAACGTTGCTTCAGGTAATGCGTTCGACCAGGCAGGAAGCTCGGAGGCCATACCAGTCGCGGCATTTGCATAAACGCTAACGTTGATAGTGCCTTTTAACTTATATTTTGAATCATAGATATTTACACCGGTTACAGTGATTGTGCCTGATGTGTTCTTCGGCTTTTCGCTGTTATCATATGTTACGTTAAATGACACGTCACTACTTGCTAAGACTGATTCAAATTCCGTTGTGCTTAAATCTACATTTTTGCCCTTGAGCGTCCACTTGTAAGAACCTGTACCCTTCGTAAGATGGAACTTGTAATTTGCTGAACTGTCGTTACTTGAAATAGTTAATTTCGGCAAGCTCGGCAAAGTAGGAGAAACGTCGCGAACGTTAATTTTTATTTTCTTGGATGCTGCGTTTGGCTTATCGTCAGTTCCGCCGGGTGATGTCGCAGTTACTTCAATTGTTACTGCACCTTGTTTGGTGTCGCTGGCCATCGTTATAGCTGTTGGAGTACCAGATATATAAGCCACCTGATTTCCGTTAGTTGAAGGAACTACAGGAGCATCAGCACTCAATTTAAGTCCGCTCTTCGCAAGTGTGTCGGCATCGCCATCACCTAAGCTCCAATTAACATATGCGCCGACAGCAGTCATCTTCAAAGCGTACGCAGTTCCAATGCTTCCATCCTTCACTTTGTCAATGGTGAGTTTCGGTTTTGGAGCAACAACTCCAAGCTCGATATCCTTTAAAACTTTTCCGATACTGTTTTCAACTTGAACTCTAAACGGAATTGTATCCTGGCTGTATGCTTTTACAGTTCCGGAAATTGTACCGTCTTTAGCAAGTGTTAAACCAAAATCTTTAAGCACTGGCGTATAAGCTTCGTCTTCGCCTGCAACGTCTGGACTCTCTACGAATACAATCGTCTTTGAGCCGGTCGCTTTTAATTTAGCTTTGTATGCTTTACCAATGGTAACATCCTTTAATTTATCAATGACGGTCTCCTCAATATCTGGAGCAACTAAGAAATTAATTGTAACTTTCTTTGCAGCCTTCTTCTTTGTTACGGGGTTCGTAGCAGTAAGAGTAATGGACTGTTTGCCAGCTTTTTCAGGAGCAGTTCCGCTGATCTCAAAGTATCCGCCACCGTTTGTTGCGTCCTGGCTTGTTGTAACAGTTACATCTTCTTTATTGCCCTTATATGTGAGACTGAGAGGAAGTGAACCTATAACTTCGATAGCTCCGCCCTTATAAACGTCATCTGATGTAAATGCTGCACCTGCAAGAAGATTGCCGGTTATATCCTTCGTGTCTGCAAATTTCGGATCTGTACCTGTAATGTTGAGCGTGAGTTTTCCGGTGGTATGCTTATCCTCGTTGGCACTGTTCCAAACTTCGACTTGAAGCGGGAGCTTTGTTAAAGAAAGATTCGGAAGCACTTCTAAATCTTCCTTCATTTTCACGAACGCAACACCCTGATCCGCGCTTGATGTGCCGTCAAATTCGAGGCCAAGCTCAGAAATATCAGTTATACCGAATTTTGTCTGATCCTTGTCAGCGATTGACAAAGCGAACTGAACCGGTAATGTACCAGCTGAAAGCTCAATCTTTGCGGGAGCATAAGCCGTGTTAGCTTTTCCTGCTGTAAGAGTTTTGGTCTTAAGTTTCGGAGCAACAGCTTTTACAGGAATTGAATAAGCAAGTTCGCCTGCGCAATACTCTTCGCCGTTCAACTCATAACACATACTTACATATACATAAGCGCTTCCGTCGTCGGTGTCTGGAAGTCTGTAAAATCCGTTATTATCGGTGATCTCAATAACGTTTTTCTTGGTATCAACTTTTACGCTCAAATTATGAACCTGATTGCCGTCCGAGTCTCTGGAATCCGGCTCAATCCGAACGTCATAGCTACTAATTGTACCGGTAAATTTAACTTTCTGGCTGTATTTCTTTCCGGCGGTTGCGGCTTTAAGCTCTGTCGCTTCTTCCGAATACTCAGGCGTTTGAAGCACGTGCATCGTAAATTTCTGAGAGCCTTTTCCTTTGGTATTGGCGTTTGTTACAGTAAGCTCAACATTATAATCTCCGGCCTTTGTAGGAGTACCGGAAATAGTATAAACCTTCTCGTCTTCTTCTGATTTTGTGAGAGTAAGCCCCTTCGGAAGATTCTTAACCTTGTAAGTTAACGGGCCGTCGCCTGATACAAGTTCAAAACTTTCTTCATAGCTGTCATCTTCACCGATTACGAAAACGTCAGTACTTGAAGGATAACTAAAGCCCTCTTCACCAAAACTGGGATTATCTCCAGTAATTACAATGGTGTATTTGGCTTTTGCAGTTTTTCCGTCAGAGTTCGAGGCTGAAATCTGTAACGCTGCTCCGCTGGATTTTGTTGTAGTTTTACTGTCAACTCTAATTGTAACTACAGCATCTCCGCTTGCGTTTGGAGCACCAGCACTAAACGTAACTCCGTAAGTGTCAGCATCCTTCATGGTAACATCGGGAGCCGAATCAGCATTTTTTGCTGTTACAGTAAACACATATGCATCATCTGAATTAGCTTTTGCATTGAATTTTCCACCGCTTGAAGGCGAAAATGTTACAGCCTTCGCTTTTGAACTCGCTGCAAATGCAGGAATGCTGAGAGCCATAATAAGACCCGCTACCAGCATTAAACTAAAAATGCGCTTTCTCATAAAACAAAACCTCCTTGAATAAATTTCCACTCCTTTGAATAAATGGGGTGGGTTTTTGAGATTATAGCACCCACGAGCGCAAATTTTTTTGTAATTTAAATCATCCTCCTTAAATTTTATAGTGTTGCGGTAAACTTTAACGGCATCTCAAATAAACATAAAGACACCTTTTTAATTCTGTCCTAATTCACTTTATCGGAAAAATTTTTTATTACTTTAGGAATTGTACACGAATTTTTAAAAATTTTAATCAACTTGTAAAAGCAATTTCAGTTTATTATACTTTTCTGGTTATTTCGGATTATTCTGTAATTTTATTTGGTGTAATTTTATTTGGGAGGAATTTTTATATATGAGTACGTTTTTATCATGTATACATTTAATTGTAGCAATACTGATGTCAGCAGCGGTTTTAATTCAGCAGAGACGGCAGGGAGGATTTTCCGGAGTTTTCGGCGGAGGAACTCAACCAGACGCAGGACAGTGGCAAAGATTTACGGGACTTACAAAAATTACGATAGTGCTCGCGACCGTTTTCATGCTTACATCTTTTTTGCTGGTTTACGTAAGCTAATTTAAAATTTTACTTTGATGTCATTCCGGAAATAATATATTTAATATTTAGGATTTAGGAATTTTTAAAATTTTTATAACCCATAAACATAAAAAGGAGGAAATCCGTTTACAGAATAGGAGCGACCAAAATAATTTAACTTGCAAGCGTGAAAATTATTTTATGATTCGTGCGAAATCTTAAACGGATAAAAAATATTTTGTTAGATTCACTCAACGATGTAAAGAATTTGAAATTAAATTCAAAAAGATTTTTGAGCGCAACTCACGAAGAAATTAAATCAGGTGCAACGACCGATATTTATTTTATAAATACTCGCGATGTTTTGAGGTCGCAAAATTTATTAAACACTCAAGTTACAGCAGAAATTTTTACTCGTACAACTGGATTATTTGCCGGATTGGGTGAAGTTTTAGAATTATTGAGCGATGCAAAAGTCGAGATCGAAGCTGTACCAGAAGGCACGAGATTTAACCCTAAAGAAGTTTTAATGAGGATTCGCGGACCTTATGGTGAATTTGGAATTTATGAAACGATTTTACTCGGAATGTTATCGAGTTCATGCGCTTGGGCTACTGCTGCCCGTGAATGTGTTGAAGCTGCTGGCGGTAAACCCGTTTTAAGTTTTGGGGCGAGGCATTTACATCCTGCAGTTGCGCCAGTAATGGAAGCTGTTGCCGTTAAAATTGGAGGTTGCGCCGGTGCAAGTTGTGTGACTGGTGCTAAATTATGCGGTCAAGAACCTTCCGGGACAGTTCCGCACGCAGCAATTTTAATAAATGGCGATACTCTGAAATTAGCGCAGGCATATGACGAAGTTTTACCGGCAGATATAGGGCGTACGTTTTTGGTCGACACATTTCACGATGAATGCGAAGAAGCTTTAAATTTGGCTCGTGCAATGGGGAAAAAATTAAACGCTGTAAGACTGGACACACCTGGCGAGCGCGGAGGAGTAACGGCCGATTTAGTTCGAGAACTGCGTTACAGATTGGATCATGAGGGATTTAATTACGTTAAAATAGTTGTGTCTGGAGGTTTGAACCCTGAGAGGATAAAATTATTATCTGAAGCTGGAGCTGATGTTTTTGGCGTTGGGAGTTATATAGCTCATGCTATTCCGATGGATATGACGATGGATTTAAAAGAAGTGAACGGGAAACCCGTAGCAAAACGCGGAAGATTACCCGGCACGCTTGAAAATAATAAATTAACTCGTGTAAAATAAACGAAATAGTAAGCGAAATATAATATTATAACGTTTGAAATTCGGACAGCCCCCGTCCGTGAGTTAAATATATTGAGACAAGAAATTTTATTTTTATGAGGTTATCAGGAGGAATTTTTTACAATGAAGTTTAATGGCTCATACCTTGCGAAGCCGGGAGAAATAAAACGCAAATGGTATGTAATAGACGCTGAAGGGCGTTCTGCTGGACGTTTGGCGGCAGTAGTATCGAGAATTTTAACCGGCAAAAATAAGCCTACATATACTCCGCATGTTGATACGGGAGATTATGTAATTGTGATCAACGCCGAAAAAATTAAGATGACCGGCAAAAAAGCGAGCCAATCATTTTGGCATTATCATACAGGACACCCGGGAGGCTATCGCGCCAGACCGTGGGGAGAACTTGTGAAGACGAAACCTGAAGAATTATTTAGACATGTTGTAAAGGGAATGCTTCCGAGAAACAGGCTCAAATATATCAGCAAATTAAAAGTTTACGCGGGTGCATCACATCCTCACGAGGCTCAACAGCCTGAAACGCTTGAAATTTAGGAGGTTAATTTAAATTGGACGATAAATATATTTGGGGAACGGGCCGCCGCAAAACTTCAGTAGCACGTGTGCGCATTTGTTCAGGGACTGGAGATATTAGAATAAACGACCGTTCAGTTGAGGAATATTTTCCGAGATTAGTTTGGCAAAATCAGGTTTCGCAGTCGTTAAAAGCTGCAGGAGTTGAAGGGCGTATTGATGTATTTGTGAACGCTTCCGGCGGTGGATTAACCGGGCAGGCTGGGGCGGTTCGCATGGGAATAGCTCGCGCATTAATAAAAATGAATCCCGATTTAAGACCGGTATTGAAAAAGGAAGGATTATTAACGAGAGATCCGAGAATGGTCGAGCGTAAAAAGTTCGGTCAGAAGGGTGCGAGAGGAAAAAGACAGTACTCGAAGCGTTAATATTTATTTTTATATATTATTTATTTATTCTCCTCCTGGATTATGTTTATAATAATTTTGGGAGGAGATTTTTTTGCGTAAAACTCTGCTGCGAAGTCTTGCAAACTTAAAAATTTTATGTTAGTATTCCAAATTGTTTTAAATGGAAACGTGGCCGAGCGGTCGAAGGCGGGCGCTTGGAGAGCGTCTGAGCAGTGATGTTCCTAGAGTTCGAATCTCTACGTTTCCGCCATTCTTTATTATTTTGAACTTTATTCATGTTGCGAACGTTTTCCCAAAATTTTACGCCGGATCATTCTGGAAATTTTTAATAATTCCTGGCATCTTCAGAGCAGTCATATACAAATGCAGGCGGAACATTTAATAAAACAAAATTTGTATTTACACTCTTAAATCTCTTTTTCAGGTATCTTTTTATAACAGATGAATACTGATAAGCTATAAAATGCCCGGACGGCTTTAAAGATTTTTGGATGGCGTTAAATATTTTAATTGAGACTTTAGGCTGCAAAACAGTAAACGGCAGACTGGAGATTATAAAATCAAGCTCGTTAATATTTTCATCATGAATAATATTATTTAATTCTTGAGCATCAGGAAATATTTTTAAACCAGAATAATTTTTATTTTCATCTGCGATCATTTTACGCAAATTTCTATCAAGCTCGAACACTAAAATTTTAGTACCGGGTTTAGCGCGCTTTACGATTTCCCGCGTAAAAACTCCAGTTCCAGCACCTAATTCAGCAATACATTTCGTATTATCCCAGTCAACTTTATCGAGCATACATTTCACTAAAAATCTAGAACTCGGCGTAACGCTTCCTATTTGGCTCGGATGTCCTGCAAATCTGGTCAAAAATATAAAACTTTCTCTGAAATGCAAAATTATTCACTCCATTATAAATTTATAAATTATTATATTTTTAAAAAATTTTATCATGAATAAATAAATTATTTTCATGCGGTTTTAATAAATTTTTGAGGCCGTTTTTTTTTATGTGATATTATTTAAAAAATTTTCGCAATATTTTATTTTTATTTTTTACGGGAGATCGTACCATGAATAAAAAAAGACTCGTCGTTTTAACTGGAGCAGGCATGAGCGCAGAAAGCGGATTTAAAACATTTCGTGACGCTGGAGGCTTATGGGAAAATTATAACGTTGAAGATGTAGCAAGTATTGAAGGCTGGTACAGAAATCCTGAACTTGTTACGGAATTTTATAACGATTTGCGCGAACAACTCGAAAAAGCTCAACCAAATGAAGGCCATAAAATTTTAGCTGAACTCGAAAAATATTTTGACGTTAAAATTATTACGCAGAACGTTGAAAATTTACATGAGCGCGCAGGGAGTTCGAGCGTTTTGCATTTACACGGAGAATTAACGAAAGTTTGCAGCGTAAATGATACCAGTAAAAATTTTGATATAGGCTACAGACGGGTTAAATACGGTGAAAAAAATTCAGACGGCGAATTATTACGGCCTTTTATAGTATGGTTCGGGGAAGCAGTGCCGTTAATTGGAAAAGCTGCGGAACTTGTGAGAAGCGCTGATATTTTTGTAGTGGTCGGCTCGTCGTTAGTCGTGTATCCTGCAGCCGGTTTAATTCATGATATGAGAGGCAGCACTCAAGGTTATTTAATTGATCCGCAAGAGGTTTCAATTCCAAGAGGAGTAAATTTTAAAATTATTCGTGATGTGGCTTCGAGCGGGCTTGCAAAATTACGCGATGAATTATTAAAGGATTTAAATTAATTAGTTTTATTTTATTTTACGGAGGATTTAAATTTGTTCAGCAGGTGGCAAAATAATAACGCAATTTGCGATGCAGTTGGGAATTTATCTCAGCTGTCCGCGAAGCATAAAAAATTATTAATTTCAGATGATAAAGACGAAATCTCCAAAGCTCATAAAATTTGGCGTGACATGGCCGAGTGTTATTGGGAAATATTATTTGCGATTCTCGATGCTAAATTTGAAAAAATGCCGGCTAATATTAATTTTGACGAAGAGGAACGCCTATTTATAGATGTCGGATATTTAAACGGAGTTCTTGACATAAATAAGGATTTTGACGCGGATAAATTTTTAAATTCAAAAGCTCACGGCGGAATTTTCCCGGTTATGACGTTTTCGGATTATATTTCTTATCAATGGTCGTTAATAATGGGTGCAGAGCCTTTAAAATCTCCAATTGGTGACGATCTCGAAGGCAGAATTAAAACGTTAACTGAAGATTTAGAAAAAGTTCAGACCGACCGCGATAATATGTTATTGAAAATTTCTGAAAGTTATACGAATCAATTTAATTTACGTCAGGGTATTTCGGCTTTAGATAAAAATTTAATGTCTATGCTGAAATATTTAATGCGTGTTCCAGAATACCGCGAAGGCTCGGAAAGTTTTAGGCAGCAAATAGCAAACGAAAGAAAATATTATAATGATGCTGAATCCGCAGTAATGATTTTAATTTCATCGGCTCAGACTGCTTCAGAAAATCCTTTACCTTCATTTGAAGTTGAAAGATTTAAAAATATTCATGAGCTTACGAAAGTTTTAGGGCGAAAAATATTATATGCTCAAATCGATAAACGCAAAATTAAACGCAACGCCGATAAAATAAAAGAAGACTGCCGCAGCTTAACGCCAGGAATGAAACGCGGTGTATTACGTGAGATGCTTACGAAGAAGCGCGAATACATGGCAGTTCCTGCGAAAAATGCGAGATGTGATCAGACTTTATTATGTCAGCCTGATGATATGCCTATAGATTACGCGAAAAATTCGGCCGTGCTTGAAAAATTATCAGCTGATGACATCGAAATGTTTAACGGCCCGCGTGTAAGAATGTACGGAATTCCGACGGTAATATTTATACCTGGTCAGGGTTTAGGGACATATGACTGGCTCGACAATTCTTTATTAATTCCTGTTTTCCCTTTAGGCGGTGAAGAAAAATCTTTAGCTTATGCGCTTGGAACGTTTAGATGGGATAGCGATGAAGATTTAAAATTGCGCACACCGTACGGACAAATTAAAGAATACAGGAGACTATCGACTATAGCGATGGCACAAACGTTTTATAGGGATTATTCGATTTATATGACGCGTGAAAAAGCTGGTTATAGAGTTTTGGCGAGCAATGTGCACAAAGTTTTTGACCAGATTTTAAAATATCGTCCGGAAGAATAAGAATAAAGAATAAAGAGAGAAAAAAAATAAAATGCCGATAAATATCCCAAGCGATTTACCAGCAGTTAAAATTTTAGAGCGTGAAAATATTTTTGTGATGACGCAGGGGCGTGCAAGAAGCCAAGATATTCGCCCGTTGAGAATTTTAATTTTAAATTTGATGCCGGTAAAAATTGTGACGGAGACGCAGCTTGCGAGATTATTAGGGAATACGCCTTTACAGGTTGAACTTGAATTAATGGCGATTAGCGATCATGTTCCGAAAAATACTCCGGCTGAACACATGTTGGCATTTTATAAAAATTTTTCACAAGTCCGCGATCAATATTTTGACGGCATGATAATAACGGGTGCTCCAGTTGAGCATTTAGCATTTGAAGAGGTTACATATTGGGGCGAGTTATGTGAAATAATGGAGTGGAGTAAATCACATGTGCACAGCACGTTTCATATATGTTGGGGAGCGAATGCGGGATTATATTATCATTATGGGGTGCCAAAAATACATTTACCAAAAAAATTATTTGGAGTATTTCAGCATAGAGTGACGCATAAAGGGTCGATTTTATTTCGTGGTTCTGATGATATTTTTATGGTGCCGCATTCGAGACATGCGACAGTGATGAAGCGGGATATACGAAAAGTTCCGGCGTTAAAAATTTTATCAGAAAGTTATGAAGCTGGAGTATATGCGATTTCAACGGATGGCGGACGGCAATTATTTATAACTGGGCATTCGGAATATGATCCGGACACGTTAGCGCAGGAATATTTCAGAGATAAAAAACAGGGTCTCGCGGTTGAGATACCCTGTAATTATTTTCCGAACGATGATATTAAGCGCAGTCCTATTTGTACGTGGCGTTCTAGTGCGAATTTATTATATTCGAACTGGTTAAATTATTTTGTGTATCAACAAACGCCATTTGATGCGCGGAATATTTCGGATATGCCATTACCTTAAATTAAAGCGTATTCGCGAGCATCTGTACTTTTTCCAAACTGAGGCCGGAGCATTTAGCTATTTCTTCAAGTGTTAATTTACCAATGTTTATAAGAGTAAATACGAGGCTTTCTTTATCCCGTTGGGCTTTAATTTCGGCTTCTTGTAATTTTTTTTCAACTTTTGCCACAGCTTTTTCAATGGCCTTTTTCTGCAATTCCCCAAAATAATCTTCCACGTTAATCACTCCTCCTTCTGCTTCCTTCAAAAATTTTACTCGCGCCGCAAGACGTGGAAAATACATCTCACCAGCTTCTTTACAACGCAAATCATGAATTAATTTACAAATTTCAGAGCCGTCATCTTCCGCTGAACAATTTATATATATCAAGTGTGAACCGTCCTCAAATGGCGTTAATTTACCATCGATATATTTATGAATCGTGTATATTGCCCGATTTAATTTAAGCACATCGTTAAGCGTTATAAATATTACATAAACTTCAGGCAATTTATTAAAATCCTGCCCGGCTTTCAAACTGTGGACATCTATCATACCAGTATGAAACCTCGCACGACGCGGATTAGCTCCTTCATCTGCTCGTTGAATTTCAATATTATAAAGCACGCCTTTACTGTCTTCTGCTAAAACATCCAAATATATCGAACGATCGAAGCCCTGAAACATTCGCTGTGTTTGAACTTTTTTCACGACGAGATCATTTTTATTTAAAATCACCCGCAAAATTTCTTCAGCGCAATCCGTATTATTTTCAAGCACCAAATTCATAAAAGCATTATTCATCAACGTTAATTTTTTTATTGCTTCCCGTGTCTCTGGTGAAATTTTTCTGAATCGCTCTTTTATTTTTTCTTCCGGTGTTAACATTAATTTAAACTCCTTAAACTTTAAAAGGTATTTCCGGTAAATTCAATTTCTCACCTGGAATAAATGAGCCTGTTTGAATTAAATTTTTATTAATTTCTTCGCGCAAGTCCTTTAAATCTCCAACAGCATAAGCCCCAACCAAAGAATTTAAAGCGAGTGCGCCGCCAGTTTTGAGCGTGACTGTTTCGGCCTGAATTAAATCGGCTTTAATTTGATTCCATAAATTATCCTTGCTGCCACCTTCTGTAATAATAATTTTGTCAACTGAAGTCCCTGCATTTCTGCAACGTTCCGCAATTTCTGAATATTCGCCGGCGATTGCTTCGAGAACACTGCGCCATAAAACAAATTGATCCGTGTTCATGTTCATATTTATAAAGCAGCCTTTTACATTTTTGAAATTATCCGGCCCGCCCGTTAAATACGGCAAAAATCTTACACCATTTGAACCGGCAGGGATATTTTTTGCGCCCTCACTCAAAATTTTATAATAATCATCGTTGCCAGGCTGATTACAAATATTATCCCTGAACCATCTTAAAGCGAGTCCGCCAGTCCGCACGAATCCCCAATAAAAATAAGTGTTAGGAAGAGTGCCGGAATTGAAAATTAAATTATTACCTTTTTTGCTTAAGCCCGGAATAATTCCATCAGTCGAAATACAAAACATCGAACACGTTCCAGCAACATCAACCGCATGACCAGGCAAATATACTCCGCACGCTAAAAGTGATTGCATAGTGTCGCCAGCGCCTGCACAAATCGGAATACCTTCGGGCAGTCCTGTAAATTCTGATGCTTCACGTGATAAATTTCCGATTACGTCCCAAGCGTTTAAAATTTTCGGCATTAGACTTTTATTAATTCCCAAAATATTTAACTGCTCGTCGGACCAAATTTTTTTTATGACGTTATAACCCAAACCCCAGCCGGACATTGCTCCAGAATCAATAAACGCGTCTTCAGCTTTTAAATTTGCGAGTCGCATTAAAATATACGGGGCGTTGTGAACGAATTTTTTTATATTTCCAGTCTGCTCAGAATTTTTCAAGAACCACCGCGCGAAAAGTGCAGGGAATAAACATAACGGTTCAGGGTTTCCAGTTTCTTCAGCCCAAATATTTAAATTGAGTTTTGCTAAATTTTCAGCGTCATTCTGGGTTCTTGAATCCAAATAATTTATATATTGAGTTATTGCGCGTCCTTCTTCGTTAATTCCTGCTATTCCGCAAATAATTCCATCGCCCATAATTGATTTAATCGAATTTAAATTTATATTTTTGGCTTTTAACTGTTCTGCGCAGCTTTTCATACCTTTTAACGCTAAATTAAAATACTCGTCAATATTCATTTCGGCCCATCCGTCATTTGGGTAATTTATGGTTGTAGGATTGACATTAACTGCGATTTGTTCACCATTTGAATTATATACAGCGACTTTAACGCTTTGAGTGCCGGCATCGAAACATAAATAATTATTATTCATAAAAAATTCCTCCTGAAAAAAATTAATTTTATTTTACGACATGATATTAATTTTAAGTTTTAAATTTTATTGGCTGATTGATTGAGATAAAATAAATTTCAGAGGTGAAATAACATGAAAAAAATAAATTTATTATTTTGCATTACGTTTTTAATTTTGGCGTGTTGTAATTATGGTTATGCCGAAGAAAATTTAAATTCAACGGAATATGTGCGCCGGGATGTTTTCGATGCGAAGATGGAAGTATTTTTTGAAAGATTACAAAATCAAATTAACGAGGGCTTTAACAGGCTAGATCGTAAAATTGAGGATGTTCGCACTGATCTAAATCAGAAAATTGATGGCGTTCATAACGAATTGACTCAGAAAATTGATGGCGTCCGCACTGAACTAAACCAGAAAATTGACGACGTTCATAACGAATTGACTCAGAAAATTGAAGGCGTTCGCACTGATCTAAACCAGAAAATTGACGATGTTCATAACGAATTGACTCAGAAAATTGAAGGCGTTCGCACTGATCTAAACCAGAAAATTGATGGCGTTCGTAATGAGCTGAATCAGAAAATTGATGGCGTTGACCGTAAAGTTGATATATTGACCGCGCGTGTAGATGTTTTAGAAACGGTAATATATTGGGCTTTAGCATTTATGGGAATAATTTTAGCTTCAACAGTTTTACTGCCGGTGATAATAGAATTTTACAAAAGGATTCAAACTCCCATTTTAAGCCGTGAAGAAATAAAAGCATTAATACGAGAATGTTTAACTGAAATTAATAATTTGAATGTAAATTAAAAATTTTTTTAAGGTGATGAATATATAAATTATGTCTGAAAATTATGTGACAAAAGATTTATTTGAGGAAACTATACGGCGCATCGAAACATCAAATGAAGCATTTAAAGCAGAGATCAAAGCTCAAAACGCGGAGTTTAGAGAAAATGTCTCGTTAATGTTGATGGGAATAGACAAGCGCGTCTCAAATCTCGAAAATAAATTTGACAGTTTAGAAAATCGTTTTGATACAATGATTCATACTTTAACAATTTTCGGAACTTTATTCACGATTACCGGCGCAATTGTCGCAATAATAGCGTTGTTTAAATAATTCTAACTCAAAAAAAATTTTACGCTCCTTCAGGGTAAACGCTCTGGAGGATTTTTATTTTTAATTTTATATTGTTCAGATTTCAAATAATTTTAAGTTTCGCACTGTCACAAACAAAAAAACACCCCCTCCATGAGATCAAACCGGAAGGGGTGAAGAATATCAAATCAAATTACAAATTTTACGTTAAATTATTTCTTTCTTGCGACAAGCCCTGCTAATAATAAAAGTCCTAATCCTGACCAGCCCGCAGAACATCCGCCTGAAGAACTGCCGGGACCTTTTGCAGTTACAGGATCGGTGTTACCGCCTTCCGAATAATCATAAACAGCTGCCATACTCGGTTTAAGGTCGCCTTCACCCGTATTAATAACAAGATATGTAGCGGTATCAACATTACTAAGCACATCATAAGCACTCACATTCTCTACCTTGCCTCCGTAGGATGTTTCACGAACTACATTTACAGACGAAACGGCCGCGTTCGCAGAAGCATTCACAGTCTCGGGACTTTCCGTATTCTCAAAACCATTCATATAAGCCCAGAATTTGTTCTTAGAAGAATCAGAAGAATCAAGCGTAAAACTATCACCAGGCTTTGTAAAGTATACCTTAACTATGTAGGTGCCAGCCGTAAGACCATTGATCGCCGGTAAATCAAGCGTTCTAGCAACATCACAACTTTTCTCTTTAGCTCCAAGAAGAATACTATTAAAACAACCAAACTCCGCAGGAGAGAAATCATAATCTTGGATTTTTTCACCAGGTATCCTGCTATATCCTGTAGCACTTATAATTCTAGTGGGTACATCATTGTCGAAGGCATCTCCACTCGCAAACGTAAAATCTTCAGTTGCTATCTCTGTATATTCAACTTCTTCTTCTTCTGGATTAAGATAACTTGCGTCAACATCTTCTTCTGAGACTGAAATAACAGGTTCATACTCCTCCCCTGCTTCCATGTAAGTCGCAAAAGTAAGATAGCCAGGAATTGCTTCGCCACCAGTGCCAGGTACGGTATCTGTTTCATTTCCAATACTATCCAAGAAAACGCCATCTCCAGCATCATCCGCAGCAGCTACACCAAACGATCCAGCCAACACGCTAGAAGCTCCATATGTTCTGCCTTTCTGGAATGTGTTACCTCTAACTTTTTTTCCGTAGTTCTCTTCCTTAAATAAAGGCATAGGAATCATTGCAACTCCGCTCTTTTCTGGTGTCATGGTGGGAAGCATAGCAATAGGAACTTGAGAAGACTTAGACTTTCCAGAACTTAAGGCAAGAGAGGCGAGAAGTGTGGCGGCATAATCCATCTGTTCAGCTGCAGATTCAGTACGAGCTTCCATCACTATCGAGGTAGTCTCCACAATCTCAATAGTCGTCGTAATTGTCGAACTGATCATTTTAGCAACCCTGTCCAATGTGCCAGACTTATTTAAAGTTTCCTTAGTGCTTGTTGTAAGATTGGTTAACTGAGTTTTCTGAGCGTCCGTGAGTGTTATACCAGCCTCACTAACAAGCTCCGTAGCAGCAGCGGAAGCCTCCTTAACCATACTTGAAACGGTCGTAGTACTCACCGTAGTAGCGATCTTTGTCACAGCTTCCATTGTCAACTTAACAACAGTCACAGTCTCTGTTTTAACTACGGGATCACCTTTTTTCACTTCTGTCTTACTAGTTTCTTGACTTTCAGAACCATCCGAATTAACGGTTTTATGTCCAACACCCGTCGCAAACGCACTCGCAGTAACCGCCAACATCGCAATTACAAGTAACAACGCTAAAAACTTTCTCATAAAAAATGAGCACCCCTTCCAAAAAAATTTTTACTAACTGAAAAAATAAGTATTAAACGCAATGCTTAGTACGAAATTTTACAGCACGTTTTAATTTTGTCAATTATCATAAATTTTTAATTAACTCACAAAAAACTCCCGCCCAAAAATTTAAAGACGGGAGAAATATTTTTAATTCAATCTGACACGATATTTTTTTATATTTTTAATTTTTTCCGCTTCAGATTTCTGTATTATTTTCGATCGCAGGTGCTGGAGCTGGGGTCTTTCTGGCTTCAACTTCCGCCAAACTTTGCTCAAGCGTACTCCCTAAACCCTGCGTAGCATTGTCGATCTTTTTATATAAATCGCGCACTCCTTGAATTTTCAAAACATCATCAAAGAACGAATTATCATAATTTATGATCGTCATGCCACCTTTTGCGAGAATGGCTTTATTGCTCTGGTCGATCTCCTCAAGTTTTGGACGCATCTCGTCAAGTGCTTCACGTACAGCCTGATCAAGCGCTTTTTTATGTTCGTCCGAAAGCGATTTATAAATTTTATCGTTTATGCAAATCTGATTGCAATATAAAATATGATTCGTGCAGGCCAAATATTTTTGAACTTCCTGGAAATTTGCTCCGACACAAGTATCAGCAGCATTCTCCTGAGCGTTGACCGTCCCATTTTGAAGCGAAATATATAACTCCGCCCATGCTAACGGTGTAGGTTCCGCGCCTATTGCTGTCCAGAATGTCATATGATTTGCATTTTCCATAGTGCGTATTTGTAATTTTGCAAAATCTGATAACGTCTCAAGATTTTTATTGGCCGTCGTTAATCTAAACGTAGCATTTTGCATAAAACCCAATAAATGTAATCCTTTACGTTCATAGGCTTTTGACATTTCGCGATGAAATTCAGAATCACCGTTTAAAACTTCGTCGATCGTATCACCGTCATATTTAGCAAATACCATCGGCAAATCAAATACAGCTACTTCAGGAATAAACGAAACTACAGGAGCAGTCTGACAAACTGTAATCGCAATATAACCGTTTTGAGCTTGACGCAATAAATCCGCATCGCCTCCGAGTTCACCATTCGGGAAATAATCTATTACGAGACTTCCGCCAGTAATTTTTTTAACTTTTTCCTCGATCAATTGCGCAAATACTTGACCGGCTGCACCTTTAGCAGTTGTATCAGCTGTCACAAGCCACACACCTGATTCTCCGGCCTCCTGAAAAGTTTTCGCCATGTATTGAGTAGCATAACCCAAAGCCACAACTATTAAACACGCTACAGCGAGAGCAATTATTTTTTTCATGTTAAATTTTCCTCCCTTTAAGTTTTAGGCTTTCGGCATGATAATTTCAACGAGCCATGTACTAATTCCTGGAACATAAACAATTAATACAAGAGCGAGCAAGAATGCAATTATAAACGGGACTGCTTTTGCTGCTACTGACATAGGCTGATCCTTTGAAATATTTCCAGCTACAAATAAATCAAGCCCAAACGGAGGCGTTGCAAGTCCAATCGATAAACAGCACACTAAAACTACACCAAAATGAACAGGATTTACACCCAATTTCATAACAGCAGGAAGCAATACGGGAGCTAAAATTATTATTGCTGGGCCGGTGTCCATGATCATTCCAAGAATTAAAAATATTATTGTGCAGATGCTCAAAACTGAAACTGCGCTTGTGAAATTCGTCGTAATAAAATCTTGTACGGCAATCGTTGCATGAGTTAACGATAATACACGGCCAAACGCTGTGGCAAATGCTAAAACAAAAGCTAATCCGCCGTAAGTTTTTACCGAACTCATTAAGAAAGCCGGCAACGCTGAAAATTTAATTGATCTGTCAATAAACAAACATACGATTAACGCATAAAACACCGAAACAACAGCCGCTTCTGTAGGCGTGAAAAATCCCGTGTAAATTCCGCCTAAAATAATGATCGGACACATTAAAGCCCAAAAACTTTCCTTGAATAAGTGCCAAAATCCTTCGCTGCTTATTTCGCTTAATCTCTCTTTAATTTTCTGTTTGTCCTCGCCTTTACGAGCGCAATAAATTACAGCATAAGCCATTAAAAATAATCCGATTAAAATACCCGGAACAACTCCGCCTAAAAATAATTGTCCTGTTGAAACACCAGTCGCAAGCGAATATAAAACGAATGGAATCGACGGAGGAATTATAACGCCTAAACCTCCAGCAACTGCGATTAAACCGGCTGACCATGTTTTGTCATATCCTAAACTTACCATGAAGGGGACGCACATTGCTCCGACTGCTGCTGTAGTTGCCGGGCCTGATCCTGAAATCGCTCCGTAAAATAAACATGTTAAAACTACCGCGCAGGGGACTCCGCCCGTAAATCTTCCGACAAAATAGGCGAAGAAATTAAATAATTTTTTGGAGATTCCGCCTTCAGCCATTATTACTCCGCCCAAAATAAATAACGGAACTGCTAAAATTGGCGTTGAGTTTGCTCCGGAGAAAGTGTTATCAACTATTTGAGGAATAACACCGCCGCGATCCATTAATAAAATTGGAGCTACTGAACCCAAAATCATGCTTACGCCGATCGGAATCGATAAAATTATCGCAACAAGAAATACTACAAAAACTAATAATGCCGCCATTGATTAATTCGCCCCCTCTGCTTTTTTAGCTGCTTCGGCTTCTGCTGCTGCGTCTGCAATTGTCTGCTCAAGTGTCGTCATTTCTCTGTCTTCCAAATGTTGAAGGTGAATTATTACCATTTGAATAGACCTCAAAGTCGCAAGAGCAAAACCGGCAAACACAAACGCGTATAATATCCAGATTGGCCACTGCATAGCCGCTGAAGTTTCTCCGCTCTCCAAAGTACGCATTAAAGATGCGCGGGAATGATACGCCAATAAAGCCATCGAAAGCCCGACAATAATATCAACAGCCAAATTTATAACTTTTCTTAACATTTGGGGGAGCATGTCAATAATTACATTAACTCTCAACATGTTAGATTTTCTGATCGTGTAAGGCAGTGAAACAAATACGCTCATGATCCACATGAAACGCGAAAACTCTTCAGCCCATGTTAATGACGGTATAGACGGAATTTTACGGACAATAACCTGAAGCATCATGACACATGATATTAAAATCAGGAATACTATCATTAAAAATTCTTCAAAATGTTCATCAAACCATTTAAGCATTTAAAAAAAATACCTCCTAATAGTTTTTAGCCTTGAGTCCCTATCAAATCTTTTGAACGTCCGGCGCGTAACACATAACTATCTAATTTATGGCCAACAAGTTCGCTGACTTTTCGAGAAATTGCCATGACTTTTAAGACATCAATTCCCGTTTTTATTCCGGATTCGTCCAGCATGTGTATAACATCTTCACTCGAAATATTTCCGGCTGCACCTGGAACAAAAGGACAACCGCCCAAACCTCCGAACGAGCTGTCAAATTGAGTCATACCGGCCTGCATTGCTGCTAAAATATTGGCCATTGCTACTCCGCGAGTATTGTGAAAATGAAGCCACCATGTTGCATCAGGATATTTTTTTATTACGTGTTCGCATAAATCGTAAACTTGATTTGGCACGGCCATCCCTGAAGCATCGGACAATGAAATCTCATTAATTCCAACTTTCAAATATGCTTCAATGATCGCATCGACATCTTCAACAGGTGTGCGGCCTTCCCAAGGCGAAGCGAAAGGCATCGAAATTGATCCGGAAATTGCTATATTATTTTCCTTTGAAAGTTTTACGCAATCTGCAAAACCGGCGACACTCTCTTCGGGTGTTCTGTTTAAATTTTTTAAATTGTGCATACGGCTGGCGGAAACATTTAATTTAACTTTTTTGCAGCCACATTCTATAGCCCTTTGAACTCCGCGAACATTCGGGATCAATGCCCGTAACTCTACATCAGCCGGGACTTCTCCAATTTTCTTTACAACTTCATCGGTGTCGGCCATTTGCGGGACTTTTTTGGGGTGCATAAATGATCCCACTTCAATAACTTTATAACCGGCATCGATCAAGCCTTTTAAAATTTCGACTTTGTCTTCAGTTTTTAAGACTAATGGATTACCGTCCTGATCTTTTTCATTCTGGAGGCCGTCGCGGAGACCGACCTCACAAATTTTTACACTCTCTGGAAGTTTCATCATAATTAATCTATTCCGTTAGCTTTAAAATATGCTTTTGCTACTTCCAAACATCTGGCAGCATGTCCAGCTCTTCCGCGTGCTTCGATCTCTTTTAAATTCGGCAATTCAATCGAAAGCGGAATATTTGGCATTGCCTTCACCATGTCAGCGATTGCCATAACACCTTCACCGGGATACATACGACCCTCACGAGCTGTGAACAGCATTAAATCATCTTTAATATTATCAAGAACAGGATCACCGTTTGGCATATCAGCGCTTGCAGGACCGGCGGGACCATCGCATAAATGTATAAAATTAAAATATTTCGCTGGAGTTCTTGCAAGTTCCGAACCAGTTACGCCAGCGCGACCAGCGTGTAAAGTGTCGACCATTACAAAAACATTGTCGCGGCTCAAATCATCAATTAACGTAATATCTTCCTGCAAATTTCTCACGCCAGCCCATGGCAAAAACTCAATATTAAATTTTAAATTAAATTCTTTGGCCATGTCAGCAACTTTCCCGGCCGTTTCAGTGTACCATTTGCGATCACGTGTCCAAACGCTTCCGAGTACATCTGTTGCGCCTAATTTTGCAGCTGCTTCGAATGCCGGTTTATATTCGTTGATGTCCAAATCTTTACGAATCCTGGCAAGCTCAATATCCATTAACGGCATATCATATTCTTTAAGAGCGTTTTTAATATCCTCGAATAATTTCGGATCTTTTTGCGGTAAAAATTCCGGCTCGCCTGGCAAATGCATCGGTATAGTTCTTAAACTTACAAAATCATAACCGGCTTCTTTGGCCATTTTAATTTGTTCCATTGGATTTACGCCGGGTGTCGTGAGATAAGCTAATGAAAATTTACGCGCCATTTTTATTTTTACTCCCTTCAATTTTGTTGAATAAAAAATAAATTAAGCCGCCCTAAAATTAGCAACGGCATTTTTTTTAATTTTAATTTACTATTTCCCTGCAACTTTTTCCGCCAAAATCGTCTGTAATTCCTGACGCATTCTCTCGACTGGAGCTTCTTTCACTCCTGCCCAAATTTCGATTTGACGTGCGCCCTGATATAAACTCATATCGATACCGTTAATAGTTTTTGCGACTCCGGCTTCTTTAGCTTCCTTTAAAAATCTCGTTTCAACCGGGTTATATGTAGCGTCAAAACATACGTGATTCGGCTTAAAATATTTTTTGTCCATGCATGTATATTCTTCTTTGCCACGCATGCCGAGTCCTGAAAGGTTTAAAATTACATCGGTTTCTCCGAGAGCTTTGCCGATCTTTTCTTCTTCGCTGGCTCTGATCGCTTCACATACGCCGGGGAAATATCCGTTAATTTCTTTTGCTAATTCCTCGCATAATTCTGAACGTGAACTAATATAAATTTTTTTAGCTCCGGCGTTTGCGATCTCAAAACATACTGAGCGACCTGTTCCGCCTGCACCAAATGAAAACACTACTTGATCTTTAATCGGGCATCCCTCTTCTTTGAGTGAACGTAACGCGCCGTAACCATCAGTGTTATAAGCTTTTAATTTTCCTTCTGGAGTTTTCACAACGGTATTTGTTGAACCCATCTTCTCGCATAACGGATCAATTTCATCAACGTACTTCATGGCCTCAACTTTATTGGGTTTTGTGACTGCGCAACCTCTGAAAGTTGTAATATAACGTACGCCGTCAAAAATTTCTTTTAAATGCTCGTCGGCTTCACAATAACAATAAGCCATATTAAAACCTGCTGCGTTATATGCTGCATTCTGCATACGTGCCGCGAATGACTGCCCGAGAGGTTTCCCGATAAGTGCGATAATTCTGCTGTCAATATCGAACTGCATTTTAGACACCTGCTCCTTACATATAAATTTTATTTATTAGGTTATGGAAATTATTTTAATTTTACTTGAATATAATCGTTATTAAACAGTAATTATGCATAAAAAAAGCCGGGACAATTTATCCCGACAAAGTTACAAATTAAATTATTTTACTGCGACTTATTCCCCTAAATTTCCCCGCGTCTTTGTGCTTCTTTTACGGGTTTTATTATTGCTTACCGGCCTCCATAAAAATTGGCTTTTCGATGCCATCGCTCCGCTTAAAGGCAACTCAACCCATCCCCAAGGAGTTACGAGAATATACCTCAAAATAATCCCCTGCCGCGCTAATGCATCAACATGATGAGAATATCTCATAATTTCATCAAATATAAATGAATTTCCTATTATCCAGACCCTTTTACAATTTTTATGATTGAAGACCGCCGCGTAATCTATAGCCGCACGTATACCGCTTTCATAATCCGGAGGCACTATGCTGATTATTATAACGTCGGATTTTCCTTCAGGAGGTCTGATATTTGGCAGAACGTCCGCATATTCTTCAACACCTCTCAACCTTGAGAATAATCCGGGAAAATTTCCGTATTCATTTTCAAAATTATGCTCAAACATGGCCGTTAAAGGGTCTTGCTCCTCTAAATCATCCGGCGTATTTACAGAATCTTTAATCCATTCCCTAATTTTTTCTATTGTGTTGAGTATATATTCTGGATATTCTGTTTCGGATACTGCGTTTAATAATTCGCTAACTGTAATTTTATTTTTATTGCTATCGAGCATATTTTTTATTCTGACCTCCCTTAATTTATTTTCAAGTATAGCATAACGCGGATTTTTAAATTTTTTAAGCGTAAAACAACGCCCAAGCTACAATTATGCAGGTTCCTATTATTGTCGTTAACATCGTGTGAACTTCACTGCGCGTTAAAATATCAGCGTCAAATTTTCCGATTATATTTTTACCGGGCCAGACTTTTGGGAAAAACATCCCGACCCTTGAACAATAATTTTTATATTCAATGCCAAATTTCCCGAATAAAAATTTTTCTTCATATGGGATTATTATAAGCACGTATAAAATTACAAAACTCACGACAAATAATAATATTGCAAATTTCCCGGCTATTATGCTCCAGCCTAAACCAATTAAAAAATTTCCGAAATATAACGGATTCCGCATTAAAGAATATGGGCCGGTCGTTGTTAAATTTTCGGCTTTAACATTTTCGCCACGATATAACATAATAGTCCCAGCCGCCCAGCATCTCCATAATTGTCCAGCTAAGACCATTATTAAAGCTTTTAAAATAATTTCTGGGTCTGTATGTCTGGTCATAAATAAAATTATCACGTAAATTAATGTCCATAAGCCACCGCGCATTTTAAAAAACCAACTACCAATATTATTATTTATATTCATCTTGATTCAACGCCTCCGCTTCAGGTGAAGAACCTTTGTGTAGATTTTCGGAAATTCCCCAACCCAACATTTTTATTACTACTGCTACACCCATAAATATAGAAATATAATCAGTGAAAAATCTGCAAATTATCGCCATTATTCCGGCCATGTTGTGGGGCATTAAAATATTATAGAGCAACGCTCCGCCCCCTTCTGCCACTCCGCTCGCTCCTGGTGTTGGAACGAAATACAATATAAACATAAATACAGCTTGAACCGCTACAGTCTGAAAATATTTAAAAGGCAATCCGACAGCGCTCATTAAAACCGGCAAAACTGAAAATAATGCTAACAAATGCAACCCGGATAAAATTACAGAAAATAAAAACCATAATTTACCGCTGTTAAATACCAGTTTAAAATTTAAAATATAATTGTCGATTTCTTTGTCGAGCCATTTAAAAATTTTTATAGTTCTACGATTCGAACGTAATAAATTAAATCTTCTGAGCCAAATTATAAAATATTTACTGATGTTCTTAATTATATAGGGCTTCGCGATCGTAAATCCTATAAATATCCATGTCGCTAAAATTACGACAAAAACATAAAATACTAAACCTCTTAAAAATTTACTGCCCTCCAAAATTACGGGATCAAGCATTAACGCGACGGGCACAGCTAAAGTTAATAATAAAATTGTCAGCATCGTACGTATTAAAGTTATTGCGATCCCTTTCCCGACCGGAATGCCTTTTTTATATAATACGTAAACTTGAAACGGCCCGCCCCCGCTTTGCATTGGAGTAACTGCGCTACCAAAATAATTTAACCAGGTTAAAATAATTCCGAGCGAAAAATTTACGTGTTCACGAGCTGCATAAGATAACGCGCAAAACCTTCCGGCATCGAACACCCACGCCAAAAATACCACCAGCAACGCCAATAATAATTTTAATTTGTCTGCACGTAACAGAGAATGAACCGTAGCATTGTCGACGCTTCTAGAAATAATAATAGCGTTTGCACCGAACGCGAGCAGTATAAAAATTATCAGACCTTTTTTCAGGGACAAAGCAGAACCCTCCATAATTTAAACTCTGCGTAACTTACTGATTTTTTAATTACGCTATTATAACCTATGATTATTTACGACAAAATTCAAAAAACATTTGCGCATATTAAAATTTATTCTCAGCTTACTTAAAAATTAAATAATTTTAAATCCAGAATCTTTAAAAATTTGACAATTAAATAAAAATAATTATAATTTTTCACCGTGTTAATTGAATGCGGGGTGTAGCGCAGTCTGGTTAGCGCACCTGCTTTGGGAGCAGGGGGTCGGAAGTTCGAATCTTCTCGCCCCGACCAGA
>CALCEM010000031.1 GCA_937900285.1 uncultured Fretibacterium sp.
GAGAGTTATACAGGAAATTTCATAATAATTCGTATACAAGACAGAAAGTTACAGAACGCGTAAATGAATTAATGGCAGATTATCAAGTGAGAAACAAGCGCGGAATTTTTGAATATATTCTGGATGGTGAAAAAAATAAACAGCTTTTAGATATCCGAGTATTTGATGAGCACATTAAAAAAATTGTTTACGAAAAGCAGACGCGTGAAGCAAAGGGGAAAAAAATTTCAAATTGTCCGTTATGCGCATTAGAAAAGAACAGCAATCACGATAAAATTTATAAAATTACAGAAATGGAAGCTGATCACGTTACGGCGTGGACTAAAGGAGGCGAGACAAGTATTGAAAACTGTCAGATGCTCTGTAAAAATCACAACAGATCAAAGGGGAATAAATAAAATAAAATAAATATATTATTGCGAAATTTTTTTAATTGTGTAATAATTCACGCGTTTTAAAAATTTTTTGATGGCAGGTGTAAAAGTTATGTCGCACATTTTCAATTTCAATCTCTCCAATGGTGTGCGGTGTTGCTGTCGTTAGAAATATTTTTCAGTTGTGCAAGTTATTATTATTTTTGGTTGCACCCTTTCAGTTTGTAAATAATTTTAATTCACGAGTTTTATTTAATTTACGTTTTATGACGCAATAATATTATTATTAATATAATTTTAAGTAAGGAGAGAAATTTTTTATCATGTCGGATTTTTATAACTCAATCGATGAACTAATCGGAAAAACGCCGTTACTTGAATTAAAAAAAACTGAGGCAAAGTTTAATTTAAACGCAAAAATTTTTGCTAAGCTCGAATATTTTAACCCGGCCGGAAGCATTAAAGACCGTATAGCTAAGGCAATGATCGATGACGCAGAAGAAAAAGGAATTTTGAAACCGGACTCCGTAATAATTGAACCAACCAGCGGTAATACAGGCATCGGATTAAGTGCAATAGCTGCAGCACGAGGCTATAAAGCTATTATAGTCATGCCCGAAACGATGTCGCTCGAACGCAGATTATTAATGCAGGCTTACGGCGCAGAATTAATTTTAACTGAAGGTTCTAAAGGCATGGCCGGAGCAATTATGCGGGCTAAAGAACTAGCGCAAAAACTTCCAAATAGTTTTATACCTGGACAATTTGTAAACCCAGCAAACCCCGAAATACATAAAAAAACTACTGGCCCGGAAATTTATGAAGCTCTCAACGGCAAAATTGATATTTTTGTGGCAGGCGTTGGGACTGGCGGAACTTTAACGGGAACGGGAGAATTTTTAAAAAGCAAATTGCCAAATATAAAAATTGTAGCGGTAGAACCGGCGAGTTCTCCAGTTTTGTCAAAAGGAAAATCAGGCCCGCATAAAATTCAGGGTATAGGCGCAGGATTTATCCCGGATACTTTGAATACAAAAATTTATGATGAGGTCATCGCCGTTGAAAATGAAGAGGCTTTTTCTGCAACGAGATCGAACGGTAAAACAGAAGGCTTTTTAATTGGAATTTCATCGGGTGCTGCTCTTTGTGCGAGTTTGAAATTAGCTCAACGCCCGGAAAACGCAAATAAAAATATTGTCGCAATATTCCCGGATAATGGCGAGCGTTATTTATCATCAGGAATATTTCAGGAATAATAAAAATAATAAAAATAAAAATATAAAATCATGAACTTAAACGACGCTGTAAGAATTTCGCGCGATGAATTGAGAAAAATTCCAAAAGACACGGCTCAATCATTTAATAACGTTAAGGAACTTGCAGAAGAAGCATTTAAAAATTTATTGGCTTCAATGTTTCCGTTGCATATAAATCCAAATCGATCGGATGTTACGTCATTATTGGAGAGTGCTGCGAGGAATTTATTTGAAGTACTTTTGAAGGTCAGCGATGAACCGGAATTTTTTACATCGGCGTTAATTTTGAGATTGCCGGAAATTAAACGGATGCTCTTAACAGATATCGAAGCAGCTTACAGGGGCGACCCAGCAGCAAAAAGCCGTGATGAAATAATTTTGGCGTATCCTGCTTTTGTTGCTATAAGTGCTTACAGAATTGCTCATGAATTATTTGCGATGCAGATCCCTTTAATTCCGAGAATAATAACTGAATACGCTCATAAATTAACGGGCATTGATATTCATCCGGGTGCTACGATCGGCGAATATTTTTTTATAGATCACGGCACTGGTGTAGTAATCGGAGAAACTGCAACAATAGGAGACCGAGTAAAAATTTATCAAAACGTAACGATCGGCGCGAAAAGTTTCCAAGCTAACCCGGACGGAAGCCTGATAAAAAATATTAAACGCCACCCCGATATTGGCAACGATGTAATAATTTATGCTGGTGCTACGATTTTGGGCGGAGGTACTCATATTGGTGACGGCTGTGTTATCGGCGGAAATGTTTGGTTAACGCATTCGGTGGACCCCGGCAAAACCGTAATAAACGAAGAACAAAAATAAAAAAGAAAATAAATAAATAAAAAAATCCCCTTTGAATTAAAATATAAAAAAATAAATTCAGGGGGATCATTAAATTTTCAAATATTTTAAATTTTTCTCCATTCGTCAAATTTTTTCAGGATATTTTTTAAATTTTCATCGAGCTTGTTAAAAATTAAATTGCTTATTTCATCAGGAATTTTATATTCTGCTTCAGCTATCGAACACGTTACGGCCGCTAAAGTATCGGAATCTCCGCCGAGAGATATTGCGTTACGTAAAGCATCCTCAAAATTTACGGATTCCAAATAACATATAATCGCTTCCGGCACAGTTTTCTGACACGTCTCGTTAAAATAATAATTCGGTCTTATGTCATCAAGTTTTCGGCTTAAATCATATTTATAATTTTGTTCAATATAATTTTTAATTTCGTTTTTGCTTTTTCCAGTCCGCGCCATAAAAATAGCTGTTGCCGTTGCCTCTGCTCCTTTGATTCCTTCGGGGTGGTTGTGAGTAACTTCTGCGCTCAATCTAGCGAGCCGTTTAACCGTTTCGAGATCATCAGAAGCCCAAGCAACCGGAGAAACTCTCATGGCCGACCCATTGCCAAAACTGTTATAAGGTTCTGGAAATGCATCAACAGGAGTAAAAAATAACCAGTCGAAAAATTTTCCGCCGTAACCAGCATTTTCATATTTATGTCCGAGCCTCTGCATATCAAAAATTACTGCGCGTTTAAAATTTTCATCTTCAAATTCTGAATTTCGTTCAGCCATTAAAATCATTAAGGCATTTGCTACGGCCAAAGTCATAACAGTATCATCAGTAAAAAAATTTGTTTCGGTGATCAATTTAAAATTTTTCGTTTTAATATTTTCAAATTCGTAAACGCTCCCGACGACATCTCCAACAATTGCGCCCAACATTTTTTTAAATTATCCTCTCATAACTTCCAGAGCACTGTTCCATAAATCGCGCCCGGTCGTTACAACTGATAAATTTGCTTCATAAGCACGACTCGCCACAAGCATGTCCGTCATTTCTCGAACTAAATTTACATTTGGGTAAGCAACGTAACCGTTTTCATCTGCGTCCGGGTGATCGGGCTGATAAGTCATGCGGGGTGCTCCTTGATCTTCGGCGATTCCTATAACTCTAACTCCTCCGATGTCTTCATAACCTCCGATGGTTTTGTCTAACATTTCAGCGAAAACCGGGACGCGGCGTTTATACGGTCCTCCATCGAGTGTTCTGGTCGTGTTGATATTTGCCAAATTTGATGAAATCGTATCCATCCAAAGTCTGTGAGCCGTTAAAGAACTTCCGGCGACTTCCATGCTTTCAAAAATTTTCATGATAAATAAATTTTCACTCCTTTTAAATTAGCGTCCGGATATTACGGATTTTAAAATTGCTAATTTGTTCGCGGCTATTCGCATAAATCCCGAATACATCATACGAGTTTCAGATAATACTGCCATTTCGCGTTCTGGATCAACGTTATTGCGGTCGAGCCTGTATCGTTCATCAATAATTTTATTATCTTGAGCATACACATCAGAAATTTTTAACGGATGCGATGGGATATGCTGTTCATCAGTTACGGCCATGTGTAATTTTTTATCGTCCTCCATGACTTTCCGCATTTGATCCTCAAACGATACATTATGACGCGCATAACCCGGAGTATTAGCATTTGCAATATTACGGCTGACTGCTTTAAATCTTTCGGCTAAACATTCAGATTCCTTTTCTACAACGTTCCAAGTGTAATCACCAAACATTTTTTTATTTTGCACCTCCGAATTTAAAATTTAATTTGGGTTATTATAAACTATCAAAATTTAAGCCTGCTCTAATTCCAAAACGAGTTAAAACAAAATCATATTTTGCGGGATCATCCGGGCAAATTTTTTTAAATCCTTCCGTAATTTCGAGAGCTGTTTTTAAATCCGCTGATTTTCTTGATGTAAACCCCAATTTTTTAGCAATATTATACATGTGTGTATCAGTCGGGACTATCAGTTGAGCAGGTTTTATAATTTTCCAGCCTCCGGGATCGACTTCATCGGAGCGCACTAACCATTTTAAATATAAAAATAATCTTTTACATGCGCTGTTATCTCTCGGAGCTGAAATTAAATTAAAAGATTTTTCGCGCTTATTTTTTGACAGTTCATCAGAAAAAATATTTAATGCTTCGAGCAAATTATTATTTTTAATACTTATGCATTCACACATAAAATTTTCAATTGAATTATATTTTTTTAGGACTTCCGAAATATTTTTTAATAAATTATTTATGTCGTATGCTGCCGTAAATCTGTGCTTAAAACTTTCGGGAATAATATTAAAATTCGCGTTACTCAATAAAAATTTTTTTGGATCGCCGGTTAAATATTTTAAAATAAATTTTACGCTCTTCATAATTTGATTTACTCTGCCATATGCTAAAGACGAAGCTATTAAGCCGACAATTTCGCGGTTATAAATTTCGTAATCGTATAAAAAATATAATGGGTCTGGATTTATTAATTTACGTCTTGCATAAACATAATATAAACCTTCGAGAAATGATTTTAAATTTTTTTCGTCAAGTTTCATTTTCAAAATTATAAAATAAAAAAGTGATCGAAGCCCAATATAAAAATATTAAACTCCGATCAGTGTCCAGTTTTAAAATGTGAGAAAATTTTTAACGGGAAGCTAATTCCCTGTCGATCATATACACGCTATGTTTATCATTTCCCAAAAATTCAAGCTGATTGACTATGCTGCTGGTATTATCTTCTTCTTCCATTTGTTCATCAACGTACCATTTTAAAAATGATTGTGTCGCGTAATCTTTTTCGTTCACAGCTTGTTCAACAAGATTATAAATTCTTGACGTTACATACTGTTCATGTTTATAAGCAGTCTGAAAAACATCGAGAGCGTCATTATAATCATCTTTCGGTTTTGCAATTTCCGGAATAATTACTCTTGCACCGCGTTCATATAAATAATTTACAAATTTTTCGGCGTGTTCAACTTCTTCCGCGTACTGTTTTTTCATCCAGTGAGCCATGCCCTTCAAGCCCTGATCTTCAAAATATGCTGACATCGCCAAATAAATATATGCTGAATCGTATTCCGCTTTAATTTGTTCGTTAATTGCTTTCACAATTGAATCAGAAATTTTCATAATTTTAAAGTTCCGCCTTCCATAATCCGTGCTTGTTGCAATATTCGCGTAAAGTTGCACCGGCTTTAGCACATTCAAACGGCGCTTCAGGTTTTTCGCCTGGTTTTAAAAATTTTCTGCAGACTTTTTTATCATCAATTACTTCGATCCATTCAATATAATGATCCTCTTCCATTGGATGCGCGATGCTTCCGACTTTTACGATGCCGTTTTCAAATACTGGCACGTGTTTTTCTTTAGCTGCGTCGGTAGTATTTTCGCGTAAAATTTTCATCGCATCACCACAGCAAGAAATTTCACCACCGCCAACGTGCATAACTTCGATAATATTCCCGCATTTATTGCATTTTAATACGTTTAATTTTTCCATTTGTGAATTTACTCCCCTTAAAAATTGTTTTAAATTTTAGCCTTTATTTTAAAATTTTCACATGAACAAATTACGCAAAAAAAAATTATATAATTGCTATCATGAAAATAAAAGATTTAAGAGCGCGAAAAGGTTTTATATTTACAGAAATTTTAACGGGTTTAATTTTACAGGCCGGATTAATTTTAAGCATGATGTTTTGTGCGAGATATTTAATATTATTTTACGTGAAGATGTCCCGGATATTATTAGCCCGCGAACGTGCTCAAAACGTAATTTTATATTTAGAGCCTAGAATTAAAAACGCCGGTTTAGGTTTATGGAAGTGTCAGACCGATGCAAATACTTTTCATAATGTTTTCACTGATACTCAAATGGGATTAAAGGCACTCGAAGAATTTAAATATCCGCTGAACGTTACAAATAATTTTTACAGCGGCGAACCTCCAAAAGATTTAAACGGAATAATTACGGGAAAATGTTTAAGCGTTTTATATTCGCCTCCGCATGAAGGTTTAAATGTGGTTCTGGAATCATCAAAAAGTGAAATATTACAAGTTAGCCCGGATCATCGAGCCAAAAATTATTTAATACGCGGAAATTATGATAAAGACACATTTGATTCACGAGTTTACCATTATTCAGCAACAAGCCACCGGGATATAAGAAGCTGGATCGTTATTCCGTCTGCTGGTATTCCGTTTTTTGCGTGGCGAAATGGTAGTTACCTTGAAATAAAAATGTCATCAAGAACAAATTTAAAAGCAGAATTACCTGCCGTAACAGATTTTTTATTAATGCGCGCCGAAAGATTTTATACGTACACAATAGAAGACAGCAAAACCGGACAAAAATCTTACGAACTTCGAGCAGATGAACTCATTACAACAAAATGGAACGTTTCAAGCCTCGAAAAAGGAATTATAAAAATGCATCTGGAACTGCACAAAAAATCTAACACTCTGGATTTATATTTATTGAGCGAAGGCGGAGAATATGTTTCATTGAGCGGCGGTGAAAATTCAAAGCCAAAAGCATGGCCGGACAATGCAGACTGGGACGACGAATTTTTAAAACATGAATTACACGTACAAAAAGCATCTTTTAAAATTGAGAACGTAAATTTTTATTAATTTAATTATTCATGAATTTAAGCGCTTCAGATAAATTTTTAACTCGTATTAAATTTTCAAGTCCGAAATTATTTTTATTATCACCTGATAATTTTTCCCGCGAGCTTATTACCGCGCTTTTAAATCCCAGCCGTGCAGCTTCCCTCAATCTCATTGAAATTCTTGTGACCGGTCTGACCTCACCAGCTAAACCGACTTCACCGAGCCAACAAGTTCCAGCAGGTAACGGAATATTTTTCAAAGCTGAAGCAATTGCTGCGCACGCCGGCAAATCTCCCGATGGGTCTTGAACGTTTAAGCCTCCAGCAATATTTATATATAAATCGTGATTGTTTGCAGGAATTCCGCAACGTCTATCAATTACGGCGGTCAATAACTGGAAGCGGTTTATTTCGATTCCTCGTGCTGTGCGTCTGGGATATGGAAAAATTGTGCGAGTCGCTAAAATTTGAAACTCAACGGCCAAAGGTGTATTACCTTCGAGGGCTATCGTCATCGCTACACCTGGCACAGCAGAATCATTTTTATTCCAATATAATCCGCTTTTATCGATTACCGGTTTTAAACCATTTTCGGACATTTCAAAAATTCCTAACTCTTCAGTATTGCCGTAACGATTTTTTAAGGCGCGTAACATTCTGTAAGATGAATAACCCTCACCGGAAAAATTTAAAACTGTGTCGACCATATGTTCAAGCAACATCGGCCCGGCGATTTTTCCATCTTTTGTAATATGACCGATCATGACGGCAGGAATATTTTTTAATCTCGAAATATCAATAATTTTTTGCGCAACTGCTCTAATTTGATTAGGACTGCCCGGCCAGCCTGAATTATTATCTGCATTCATAGCTTGAACACTATCGAGAACGAAAAATTTAAAATCATGCTCGTTTAAAATATTTAAAGCGTTTTCCAAATTTTGATCGCAGTATAAAAATAAATTTTCGGATAAAATTCCAATTCTTGAGGCTCTCATAGCTACTTGAGATTGAGCCTCTTCACCTGAAATATATAACACTGGAGAATTTAAATTTTTTGCGACGCTTCCGGCAGATTGCAATAACAGCGTAGATTTTCCGATGCCTGGCTGACCGCCGATTAAAACGACTGAACCGGAAACGAGACCTCCGCCCAAAACCCGATCAAATTCTGAAATACCTGTGCAAATTCTTTCAGGTGCTTTAACATCAATTGCACGGGAAATATTTTTAACGGGATTAAAATTTTTTGTCGTGTTCGGATTCAAATTTGAATTAAAATTATTTTCCTGCACGGCTTCAAATGATCCCCATGAACCGCAGGCTGGACATTTTCCCGTTTTCGTAGTTGTTGTATATCCGCATTCGGAACAAGAATATTTAATTATATTTTTCATGAAATAATTTTATAATATATTAATAATTAATTCATTCATTTAAGTAGGAGGAATTTTTTTTATGCGTAATTTCAAATTTTTTGTTGCTGCATTTTTAATTTTATGTGTATGCAGTTGTTCGTATGCTGATATTGGACCAGATGAATACATTGATGGAGAATATCACGTGAAAACCCCTGAACCTCGTGTAATTAAAACAGATAAAGCAGGAAATTTTACGGAACTCGAAACAGCCGACGGATTAAAAATAATTTATATGGGAACATTTAGGACAAAAAAATCTAACACAGAACAAGCCGGTGCAGATAACGATGATAATATATTTTCTGTTTTTATGGTTAAGTCTGATAAAGATACAGATTTAAAACTCGATATACGCGAAGGTGTCGACACTAAAATAAATAAATTTAGGTGGCGCGAGGGTTCTGACTGGGGATATATTGCGGATGTCGGAACAAATTCTACACCGCAGGAAATTTTGGGAGATATTTGGATGCGCGTAACTTTTTGGCACACATATCCCAGAAAATTCGGCGAAACGAGATTAATAGGGCGTATAGGATTCGTGATAAACGACACTGAATTAAAATATAAACGTATTCATTTGCAGAGCTGGGACAAGTGGCTTGAAGTTGAAAAGCAGGTCTTAAAACTCGAAGAAGATTTAGACGATGAAGATGAGAATGAATCCGACTCAAATAACGTTAATGCGAAAAATTAATTTTATTGCTCGTCCCCTTGAAACCTGAAATTTTTGGGGATGAGTTTTTTTATTACGTATTAAGACAGCTTTAAAATTTCCCGTTCTAATTTCGAGACACGTATATTTAAAATCTCTCAACGGCAAAATAATTTTACCTGAATCACAAAATATTAAATTTGGAATGATCAGAATAGGTTTTGAATGCGTTGGAACTTTTGATATATATTACTCGCGAAGCATTTGGCATAACAACGGCACAATAATTTTTAAAGGAATCTGCAACATAGGACACGGCTCTAAAATTTCAGTAAATATAATCGGCAATAACGTTTGGATATGTTGCAGAAATTCAATTTTAAAAGGCTCAAAAATTCCAGATGGTTGCGTGTTAGCTGCTGGAAGTTTAATTTTTCGTGTATTTAGTGAGAACAATTGCATTATTGGCGGAAATCCCTGTAAAATTTTAAAAAATAATATTTCATGGCGAAGCTAGCAAACGAGATAAATAAAAAAAATATAAAAATTTCCCTCCCGGATAAAAATTTAATTCGAGAGGGATTTATAAAAATTATATGAATTTATTCCCAAATGCTTTTTAATGCTGTTCCATTCGTCAAATTCATGAACCTGCAAATTCCTAAAATCAAATTTTTCATCGTTAAAATTAATTGTAGCTCTCGAAATAACCGGCAAATTTCCAGCCTTAGAAATATTTACGTTATAACAAAACATAACTTGAATAGGAATGCCCTCAATAATTTCACGGCTCGAAGTGTTCTCGCTACCTATAATATTATACCAGTGATTATATCTGTTTCCCTTTGAATCAAAAATATTATTGCTGTTCAGTCGTATATATATATCTTCTTTCGGGGTCATTACGAAACATAAAAAAATCTCATCAGTTCTGCGGCGTTTTTCATCAATTCCGCGAAATGCTCCGTAAAATTTTACGTTGATTTTATTATTATCGATGTTGAACTCTTTTACACTGTTAATTTTTTGCGGTTCAGCTTTTGGTGCAACAACTTCAACTTCTTCAGGCTCATCTGAATTTATATTTATTTCGGGTTCTGCCTCCGCTTTTTTCTCAACTTGTCTCACGCTCGTAGGAAAATAATTTTTTAAACTTTCATCCACTGCCGGGCCTGTCTCCCTGTTTGAGTCATCATGGCCGACCTCATCAAAATACGCTTCAATGCTTCCGGGATATGCCGCAAAACTTCCGGACGCAAACATAACGCAAATTAAAACGCTAATAAATCCTAAAATTAAAAATCTTCTCGACATTTTTAAAAATTCCTCCCTGTAAAAAAAATTTCGTATATTATATAAAAATATAAAAAATATAAAAAACTCGTCCAGCTTAATTTTAATTAATAAATTAAAAACAGAACGAGCATTTTTATTCAAATTTCAACACATAAATAAAAATTTAAAATTATTTTATTGCGCCTCAAACATGTCCTTGCCAACTCCGCATAAAGGACACACCCAATCATCCGGAATATCCTCAAATTTCGTCCCCGCCGCAATTCCGCTGTCCGGATCGCCAACTTCAGGATCGTAAACATATCCGCATACAGTGCAAACATATTTTGTCATCGCTTTATCTCCCCTCCTAAAAAACTCCGGCGATTATAACATATTTAAATTTAAAATATTTATTTAAACCGTGATTATTATCGTATTAGTGTTAAGCACATGAACATATTTTACATCTTTTGCGCTCTGCATAACTAATTTAATCCCGATCCCCTTTTCTGGCGGTGAATCCATTATCTTTAATGCACGCTCTTTCACGTTGAACGTTCCGCAATCATCACGCAACCTAAAAATTAAATTTCCGTCATTTCTTTCATAAATTATTCTCGCGCTCATTTCGTGTTTTTTGCCGTCTGAAAATCCGTGCTTTATTACGTTCATTCCCATTTCTTCAACACATAACGCAAATATATACGCCCGTTCAAGATCAATATTATGAGCTTCACAAAATTCGTTTATTGATGACGATAAAAATATTATTTCCTCTTCATTTTTGGGCGATAATTCTAACTCGTCATTTTTATCATACGAGAAATTTTTTTCAAGCCCGTAAAGATCCATAAATTTTTTTATTACACTTTTATTTTTGAGGCTTATAAATATTAATTCTAGCATCACCAGCAAAAACGAAGCTCCAGGAATCGCAAACCATATCCCGTTAACTCCAAATAAATAACCAAATATGAAAGTCGCCGAAACTATCAATAAAAATTTATTCAAAAACGTGAAAATATGAACAAATTTAAAATTATCCGTAACCTGTTGAATGTTTATTAAACTTTCTCCGCACGCTTGAACCGGCAATGATATTGCAAAAGCACGTAAAACATCTATCGCCATGTTTAAAACTTCATCGGAATCTTTTATATAAAATCCTGCTATTTCCGGAGCAAATATAAATATTAAAACCGCAATCGGCAAAATGAAATATAAAATATTCTTGAACGCAGTTTTTATTAATTCATCTAATGCTGTTTCATCGCGTTCACTGAAAAATACTCCGCCCAATAATAAAATCGCGCTCGCTATAGAAGCCCCTATTACTTCGACAACATCACTAAAATTCCCCTGAACAGAATACGCAGCTAATGCAGAACTCGAACCGACATATAATATAAATCTGTTTATTAGCAATGGCCTTAAAGTATTTGAAAAATTTTTTGTTAATCTCGGTGCACCGCCGGAAAATATTTTTATCAGTTCTTTAAAATTTATTATTTCGAGCCTTAATTTAAACATCGAATCCTTTTTAAAAAAATGAGTAAGCATTAATATCATCGCTAAATAATTCGCTATCGACGTTGCTAAACCCATCCCGAATAATCCGCCGTAAAATACATAACCGTTCAGCAAATCCAAAATAATATTTGATATTGCCATCAACGAAACACCGTAACTCACAAGTTTTCCATTGCTGTCCATTTGTAAAACAGCTGACAAAATCGGAACGGCTATTAATGCAGGCAATCCAATTAAATCACCGATTAAATATTTTTTTGCACCTTCATATAAATTTGTGCCCTTTACGCCCCCGAAAAATTCCGCTAAATTTCCAGCGTAAATAATTCCAAATATCGCTAATATAATCGTTAACAACATCCATAAAGGGAATATAAATCCAAAAATTTTTTGCGCGTTGTTAATATCGCCTTTGCCCAAATAATTTAAACATCTGTTCTGCATTCCAACCGCAATTAATCCCCATAACGCTCCAACAATGCTATATAACGGCACACATAATCCCATCGCTGCCATCGCTTCACTTCCTAAAGTCCTGGCGACAATTATTCCGTCTATGGCATTCGACAAACAAATAGCTATTTCAGTGAATACATATACAACAAATGAATCCATAAATAATTTTTTAGTGAGCATTTTTTTTATTTATTTAATCGCTTTCCTGAGAGTTAAAATATTTCTATTTCCGTCATGTTCGTAAGCTATATGATCAACGATACTTTTTGTAAGTCTCAAGCCTAAACCGTTTTTTATTTTAAATGTTTCGATCGGATTAAATTTTATTCCGCTGTCAATAAATTTTATTTCAATATCAGAATTATTATTTTGCACGACTTTAATTTTTACTTTCCCGTATTGCATTGGATAGGCGTAACTGCAAATATTTTTAAAAATTTCTTCGCAAGCCAGATTTATAAATTTAGCGCTCTTTTCTGAACATTGATATTCTTTAAATTTACGCTCCAAAAATTTATTAATTCTGTCCAAATTACTAATATCAGCTTTAATTTCAATTTCATCGCGATTCGCAAAATATTTAAAACACATCATCGTGATGTCATCAAATTGCGGGGTCTTCTTTGCAAAAATATTTATTTCGGCCTCAACTGATTTTAAAATCTCTTCCGCACTCTCATCATAATAAGTGTTAAGAGCTTTCAACATTCTATTTTCTCCAAATAATTCCTCGTTTAAATTTATTGCTTCAGTAACTCCATCAGTATATAAATAAATGCTGTCGCCGGGATTTAATTTAAATTCATAATTCGTAAAATCCAAATCCGAAATTATTCCTAATGCTGGATCGTTATCAGTTTCAATTAATTTAAATTCTCCGTCGTGTTCTATTGCTGGAAATTCATGGCCGGCGTTACAGTATATTACGTTGCCTGTAGAAATTTCGACTATTCCGAGATAGACTGTCACGAAAAATTTAGATTCATTGCTGCCGCATAACTGGTTATTTACATCGTGTAAAATTTGCGCTGGATCATGTTCACCGTTCTTTGTCATTTGAGCGCGGTTCTTTATTAAAGTTTTAGCGACCACCATGAATAACGCAGCAGGCACACCCTTCCCTGAAACATCAGCCATAACCAAAGCAATATGATCAGCATCTACAAAAAAGAAATCGTAAAAATCCCCGCCGACTTCTTTAGCTGGAAGCATCTCCGCATTAATATCAAATTCGTCTCTATTTGGGAACGTTTTTATTTTTGGCAACATGTCGCTTTGAATTTTTGCGGCGATGTCTAATTCTGCATTTACGTTTAAATTTTGCTCTACAGATTTCCCGAAATCCTGCATATATTCATTAAGAGTTACGGCCATGCTGTTAAAATTTTTTGCGAGTTCTCCTATTTCGTCGTTATTATAAATTTTTGCTTTGTGATCAAGTTCGAAATTAATTATTTTATTTGAGTCCTCGTTTAATTTTAATATTGGGCGGGTGATTTTTCGTGAAAGGATGTCAGCCAAAATAAAAATTATTATCATCACTGCACAAAACGAAAAAATTAAATTTAAACCTGTTCCGGGCAGAATAAAAAATATAATACAATACGACAAAACCGCAGATAATAATCCTACGCTTAAAAATGCAATTAATAATTTTTTCCTGAACATTTATTTTATTTATTATTTTATTTATTCTATGTTTAAAAATTTTGTGAAGCCGGTAATTTTCAAGACTGCCATAACTTCTTTGCGAACATTTTTAATTTTCATGCCTCCTGTTTTTTTCATTTCGGACTGATATTTGAGCAGCACGCGTAAACCGCTGGATGAAATATATTTTAATTCTGTCATATCGAATATTAAATTTTTAATTCCCTGAATATTTTCCGTTAATTTTTCATCGAGTTCCGGCGAGGTCAGCGTGTCCAAACGTCCCGCGAGTAAAACATTTAATTCGGAATTTTCTGCGTTTAGATTCATATTAATATCAAGAGCCATAAATTTAAATTAATCCTCCTGCTGAAAAATTTTTTATATTTGATTTATGTATTATATTCTAAGCCGCAACATAAAAAAGCCCGTTCAGCATAATTTTATTTTGAACGAGCCTTATATTTTTATTTTTAAGTTTATGAATTACTAAAAAAATTTCTCGACGTAACCTGCAACCAGAATTATTAATATTATTACCGGAACTACATACGTTAAATATGATCTTAAAAATTTCGGGAATTTCAATCCGTATCCTTCGTCAGCTTCCTTTATAAAATTGTCCCAGCCCCAGCCGTAACGACTAACGCAAAATAATAAATATATTATTGAACCGATCGGCAATAAATTATTACTTAAAATAAAATCTTCGAGATCGAGAACCATCGAACCAGCTCCAAACGGCTGAAAACCTGACCAAACATTAAAGCCCAATGCGCACGGAATCGATAAAATAAATACGCTTATTCCCATTATTACGGCCGAAATCTTACGAGTTAAATTAAATCTGTCCATTAAGCACGCCACGAGATTTTCAAATACTGCTATTACCGTCGAAAGCGCAGCAAAACTCATAAACGTAAAAAATAATGTCCCCCAAATTTGTCCGGCTGGCATAAAATTAAACATGTTCGGCAGTGTAACAAAAATTAATCCCGGACCAGCTCCCGGATTTATTCCGAACGCAAAACACGCCGGGAAAATTATTAAACCTGCGCATAATGCTACAAGCGTATCGAGTCCAGTTATTATTAAACTTTCACCGAACAGCGATTTATCTTTATTTATGTAACTTCCAAATATTGCCATTGATCCTATTCCGATGCTCAACGTAAAAAATGATTGTCCTAACGCCGCATAAATTACGTTCCATGTTCCGGATTCCGCAAGTTTTTTAAAATCGGGCTGCAAATAAAATTTTAATCCGTCCTCTGCTCCGTCAAGTGTTACTGATCTTATTGCGAGCGTTATCATAATTATTAATAATCCGCTCATCATAATTTTTGTAACCTTTTCGACTCCTCCGCGAAGTCCTGAGAAGCAAACTGCAAAACCAATTATGACCGCCAATAACATCCATAAAATCATCTCGATCGGACTCGATAAAAGCGAATTAAAAAAATTTCCGACGGCTTCCTGATTTATTCCGGATAAATTTCCCATTAACGAATAAAACGTATATGCAAGCATCCAGCCGGTTACAACTGTATAAAACATCATTAAAATATAATTTCCAGCCCAGCCTATATAACCCCATAAGCTCCATATTTTATTTTCTGGTTTTAAAACAGCAAAAGACTGCGACATACTTTTTTTAGAAGCTCTGCCGACCGCGAATTCCATTACCATTATGGGCATTGCAAATACAAATAAAAACAATATATAAATTAATACGAACGCCGCACCGCCGTATTTACCCGTTATAAATGGAAATCTCCAGACATTGCCCAAACCTATTGCACAACCGGCAGATAAAAATATAAATCCTAATCGGCTCGCAAATGTTTCACGAGAATTTTTTTCTTCCTGCATTATAAAAAACTTGCCTCCTTGAATTTTAAAAATTATCTGAAAATTATATCAGCAAAAAAAATCCCTCCCGCTTAAAAAAATTTATTCTGGAAGGGATCAAAATTATATTTATATTTAATATTTTTAAATTCTAATATCCGGGCTTGCCTAATAATTTAAACATGTTCTTTTTGTAAAATTCTACGCCAGGCTGATCAAATGGGTTAATGCCGTTCATGTATCCGCTGATCGCTACAGCATACTCAAAGAAATAAAATAATTGTCCGAGTGAAAATTCATTTTGTTCGGGCATGTTCACCATTAAATTCGGAACTCCGCCGGCAACATGTGCATTAATTGTCCCCTTCATTGCGCAGTGGTTTACGTAATTCATAGTTTTACCAGCTAAATAATTTAATCCGTCAGAATCATTCTCCTGAGCTTTTAACTCAAAATCCTGTCTCGGCGTTTCAAGATTTATAACTGTCTCGAACATTATCCGGCTTCCATCTTGAATAAATTGCCCCATCGAATGTAAATCCGTCGTCAAATCAACTGATGCCGGCATAATTCCTTTTTTGTCCTTGCCTTCACTCTCGCCAAATAACTGCTTCCACCATTCTGAAACATAATGCAAACTCGGCTCGTAATTCGCTAAAAATTCAACGTTACGGCCTTTACGCATTAAAATATTTCTTAACGCTGCGTATTTTAATGACGGGTTATCATCATAATTATTATTTAATGCTGTTTCCCTGAATGATGCTGCTCCCTCCATTAATTTATTTATATCTGCTCCGCTTACTGCTATTGGCAATAATCCGACAGGCGTTAAAACCGAAAATCTTCCGCCAACATCATCAGGAATTACAAAACATTCATAACCCTCTGCATCAGATAAATTTTTTAATGCTCCGCGCGCTTTATCTGTAGTCGAGTAAATTCTTTTGGCTGCACCTTCTCGCCCATATTTCTTAATTAATAATTCCTGAAAAATTCTAAACGCAATAGCTGTCTCGGTTGTCGTTCCGGATTTTGAAATTACATTGATCGAAAAATCTTTATTGCCTAATACATCAATTACATCACGAATATACGTCCCGTTCATGCTGTTTCCAGCGTAATAAATTTGCGGAGTCTTGCGGGCCTCTTTGGTCATCTCGTTATAAAATCCATGACGTAAAAATTCAGTCGCAGCCCTCGCACCTAAATACGATCCGCCGATCCCTAAAACAATTAACACATCCGAATCACTTTGAATTTTCTCAGCAGCTTTTTTAATTCTCTCAAATTCGGACTTGTCATAATTTACAGGCAAATCCAACCAGCCTAAAAAATCATTCCCCTCGCCTTTACGAGATTTTAATTTTTCATCGGCACTCAAAACAGCAGTTTTTATACTTGATATTTCGTGATCCGCTACAAATTCCGAAGCATTACTATAATCAAACGTTAAATTTTTCATGATTATTAAAATTAAGCCTCCCGAAATTTCTATTTTTATTAACTCCTAAATTATAAATGCGCGTAAATTTTCGGCCATGTTATTTTTATTGATTTTATTTTATTTTATTTATTTATTTGCTCTTGAGCCTTTTCTGTTTCTTCGTCATCTTTTGGGCTTAAATTAGACAGAACGTTTATTACATTTTCTGCAACCGGAAATAAATCACGGCGCGATAATGCTATAAATTTTTCCGTTAGATCCTCGCCCAATCCAAACATTACCGGGAATAATACTAAATTTAAAAGTCCAACTGCATGTATAAACGGAAGCATTTTTTTATATTTAAAACTGTCGCCGGCATAACTCTGCAAAATCATTTGACATAATTGCTTCGCGTCATCTGCTTCAATTCCCGTTAAAGGTTTCGCCAAAAATTCTCCGCATAATATATGCGTCATGTAAATTACTCCGAGATCAAATAAATAATTTCCACGCGCAAGCCACATAAATCCGCCGGCCATGCAGTGATCCCCGTGAACAAATGCATATCTTGAACTAAAATTCCCGTGTATCATGTAATCACTCTCAGGAATTAAATTAATAATGTCTATTAATTGCCCTATTTCTTTAGTATGCAGATATTTTGCGGCTTTATTTATATTTTCATGGCCTAATACATTTATATCGGGCAAATCTTCGGGATTAACTTTCACCGAATGAATTTTTTTCAGCAATTGCCCCATTAACATTCCGCATTTTGTAATATTCACAGGCGATTCTCTTATTAAACTCGAAACACTCCGGGAATTACTTAATTCACCCGCTAAACCGTAAAAACCATTACACCTAACAATTTCATACGATAATAAAGACGGCACTCCATATTTTAAAGCTACACGACCCCGGCGGCGTTCGCAAATAACTTGTTCCGCGCTCGTATCATCAGCATAAACTTTTAAAATTTTATCGTTGCCCAATTTATATATTCTCGTCGTCCCAAAATGCCCGATTAAATCATTTTCGCTCACTTGAACATCTTTTATAACTTCGGAAATTCTGAATAAATCAGCCATTCCAGAAGCGTTAATATTTTCCATCACATCTGAAGGCACGTTACAAAGCGTTACAGGACGTTTTTCACCGCGCTGAAGTTCAAGCAATGCCTGTAAGCCTGGCCCGGAAATTTTTTCTGTTTCTGACAGATCTATTTTTAATAGCTTCTCTGGATTTTTTTGACGGGCTTCAATTAATTTTTTGGCAAACTCATCAGCGTTATCAGGATTTATGCTGCCTTTTACTTTTAAAATTAAATAATCATCGTCAATTTGCGAAATTACTCCTAACATGAAAAGCCCCCTCTTATCTTAATATTAAAATTATAAATTACGTTATATCTTTTGATAAAGCATTTGTTAAACTTCTGACAGCCGGAAATACATCTCGACGAGCCTTTTTTATAAATTTTTCGATCATTTCTTCTTCCATCGGATAACTGGCAGGAGCTAAAGCAGAACGCAACATCGAAGCCGCCCTAATCGAATCAGTAGAGGCTATTACTTTAGCTTCATCATCGTCGTAATATGCCCGTATTAAATTGCGCCACAAAATATTTGCCTGCATTACATCAAGTTCGCTGGCTATCTCGCTCATTAATTTAGCTTCGCCCATGTGAAACATGTAACACGTTCCCAAATCATATAAAGCATTTCCGCAACTTAAACCGCTCATATTTAACACCATCGCCTCATCACCGCGTATAAAAACATTTTTCGCCGTGAAATTTCCATAAACAAAATTATTGCCTACTGGAACGGAATTTATTAATTCAAGTAAAATTTTTACTTCATGCGGATAATAATATTTTGACATCTTCTGCGCCCATTCTATATATATATTACGAGTTTGGGGCAATGCATCAGGCTCCGGCGTTGAGCTGTGAATAATTTTTAATAATTTTCCCATTGCAACACTGCACGTTCTCATGTTTCGCGGTGAAGCCTTCATTAAAACCGGTGCGTTTTTCGCCTGAATCATTTCGTATAACATTCCGTAACAATTATTACATTTTACAATATCATAAGCGATCAGCGTGGGAATTCCTGCGAGTAATGCAGCCTGAGCATTTTTGCGCTCCCGTTCGACTGCTTCAAGAGGGGTCTCGCTCCAAAAAACTTTTAAAATTGTATCGCTCTCCATCTGGTAAAAACTTACATTGCCGTTTTTGCCCAAAAATTCGCCCTCTGTTCCTGTAATATCCCTCAATGCCCGCGTAACATCAAATATTTGAATAAAACCTGTTACCTCTAATACGCTGCTTACATCCCTGTTTACTTCGATTAATTTTAACGGATAATTTTCACGCTTCTTCAACGTTAATAAAACTCTTAAGCCGGCGCTGGAAATATATTCAAGTCCGCTGCAGTCCAAAATTACATCGCCTTCAGGATGCTGCTGCCTCAACATTTTTATAGAGTTTGCAAAATCGTTTGCGTTTCCCGAATCAATCCGGCCTAAAATTCCTATTCTTAAATTTTCAGGATCGGGCATAGCAATAACGTTACATCTCTCCATTTTTTTTATATTCGTCTCCTTTCCTGAAATTAATTTTAAAATGTTTTCTTAATCGTTAAAATATTTTCGCCGTCATCATATTTATAAGTCATTTCGTCCATTGATTTTTTTACGATATAAATCCCCAGTCCTCCGATCGATCTGTCTTCAGCCGGTAAAGTTACATCGGGATCGGGACGCGCTAAAGGATCAAACGGCATACCGCGATCACAAAAAGTTATAAACACGCAGTCATCTTTTATTTCAACTTCAACACCGGCATAATTTGAACCTGAATAATGTGCGATATTTACAAATAATTCTTCAACTGCTACATCAATTTGAACCTGCGTTTTTGGCGGACAGCCGTTATTTTCTAAAAATCCGTCCACAAATTCTAAAACTTCATCGAGCGATTTTAATTTAGCTTCAACTATTAATTTATTGATCCCCACGAAATTTTTTCTCTCCCCTTCTCCAAAATATTTAACGCATAACATAGTGACATCATCAAATTGAGGCGCATCCCCCGTAAATTCATCGACAGAATGTTTCACAATTGATAATATTTCTACTGCGTGAACATCTCCAGCTCCGTCCAGTGCTGCTAACATTCTTTCAATTCCGAACGGCTTATTAAATTTATTCATGGCTTCCGGAACTCCGTCAGTATATAAATATAATGTATCGCCGGGATTTAAAATTAATTTATACTCAAAAAATTTTATCCCTTCCATTACTGCAACTGCTGGACTCTGAACACCGTGTATTAAATTAAATTCTCCGTTTGAATGTTTTACGGCTGGATATTCATGGCCGGCATTCGAAGCGATTATTTTACCAGTTGAAATTTCTAAAATCCCCAGCCACACCGTTACAAAAATATCTGTTTCGTTACTTTCGCATAATTGTTTATTTACGTCCGTTAAAATTTCGCTTGGGTGTCCTCCTAATTGAGCGCGGTTTTTAATTAAAGTTTTAGCATTTACCATAAACAGAGCCGCCGGGATTCCTTTTCCTGAAACATCGGCCATGACCAGCGCCAAATGATTTTCATCGATCAGGAAAAAGTCATAAAAATCTCCGCCCACTTCTTTAGCTGGGGTCATGTTCGCATAAATTTCAAGTTCGTTGCGCGATACATCTTTAAAATTTTCCGGTAACATATGCGCCTGAATCTTAGCGGCGACATCAAGCTCGGCTTTTATTCTTTCTTTATCGGCGATGACTTGCCCGAACTCGTTTATATATTCTTTTAGACATTCGGTCATGTGATTAAAATTTTTTGCAAGGTCGCCAATTTCGTCATCGTTATGAATTTCTGCAATATGATTAAAATCCCCATCGCTTATTAATTCGACATCATGAATTAAAGTTTTTATTGGAGCTGTAATCTTATTTGAAAATTTGTCGGCGGCTTCAAACATCAAAATAATTATTAAAATAATTGCGACACAAAATAAAATTATTATAAAAATAATATGACGATTGACGGATTTTAACGGCATTAAAATAATATTTTCCGGGATCTTTACGCAGAACTTCCAACCGGTTTTTAAAATTGGCGCATATGCATAGTAAATCCTGTTTACCGTCAATAAAACTCCCATCTCACCTGCTAAAATTCTGCCGGCAATAAACGGACTCATATCCCAGTCATGAAATAACGTAAGCTCTTCGCCGGAATCAGTTATTATTTTTCCGGAATTGTCAACTAAAAAAGCGTACGCTCCTTCATTTCCTGTTAAATCTATTCTTATAATTTCGTTGTATAAATCTTTTATTAAAATATCTATTGCGAAGACTCCGGCAAAATTATTTTTTTCGTCATAAAACGGTGCTGAACATGTTATCGTCGGTCCTCTTCCGTAAGCGTCTTGATATATGTTCGAAAAAATTGCGCGCTTATAATCTCTTGCTTTCGTGTACCAGTCTTTGTCCGAAAAATCGTAATAAACATCAGAATCGCCATTATCAAACGATGCGGAATCATATGAGATCATAAAACCAGATTCGGCGGCTAAATATGATGTAGATATGACGGCTTTATGATCTGGAATAAAGTTTTTTAAATATTTTTCGATATTTCCCAGTAAAAACATTTCGGGCATAACTGAATTTTTTTCTATGTTTTCATCTTTAAATCCCCGTTGCAAAACATATTTACCGGCATCTTCGGCGTTCATTATAGAAATTTCTACGGGCTGACAATCCTGACTGTTAATATAAATTTCATGTATGCATCTGGTTATATATTCTGAGTAATCAGCGTAAAAATTTAATTTTGAATATGCAAATTCAGCGCGGCTCGTCACTAAATTTCTTAAATTTTTTTCCATCTGGTTAATCAGTGCGCGTTCTCCGTCATCATGAATCATCACCATGCTGATAAAAGCTGCAATAGAAATTATTACAGATGACACGACAGAAATAATTAAAATTAATAATTGAACCTGTTGTTTAATTGGTTTGCGCATATATTTTTAATATTTATCATTTAAATTTTCTTTTCGATTATCAAATTAACGCGATTATTTTTTACGCCGACTTTAACTTCATCTGCAATATTTGCAATAATTGAGCGTTCTAATTCGTCATATGCTTCAGTTGCGATATTATCATTATTATTTTTCTGGTCGTCTATTACGTTTTTATATTTATTCATTGACCAGGTGTAAACGGCCTGTGAAATTTCGGAATTTGTTAAGCCCATCACGCCAAAATCTAAAAGCCCGGAGCCGTATTGAGCCTGTAAATTTAGGCTTTCGTTTACGTGATATAAACCGTACTCGACTATCTCGCGAATTTTTTCCATTATGCCATTTACTGCGATATTTTTGCCTTTGGTTGAAGCTGATAATAATTCTTGTTTTGCGTCAAAATCAATATTTGCGCTCGCGTCCAGATTGAACGTACATAAATTATTATTTTCGTCAAATTCGATCCAGTATTCTGCGTTAAAATTTCCCGTAATAGCTTCAAGCATTGAGAACATTTCTTCAGCCAGTAATCTGACATGAAAATATTTTTTCCCTTCGAGCTTCAAACTTTTAGCAAAATCTTCAGTTAAATTAATAGCGTTGTTAAAACCTTCGTTGCCATTAGAAATTTTTATTTTTTCAGTAATCATTAAATTTTCACCAGAATTTATTTAATTTAAAATATTTTAGATTATAATGTACAAGATTAAAAATTTTTGAAAGTATTTTACGCATTTTTATCATGAAAATTTTTATAATAGCCTTCACAAATAGCGCATTAAATCTCGCGAAGTTCTTAAATAATTATTTGAACGCAGAAATTTATTTTAAGCCGAAAAATTTATATGAACTTACCGGGAAAATTTTTACAGATTCTGACGCAATAATTTTTATTTCAGCTTGCGGGATCGCCGTCAGAGCAATTTCAAAATATATTAACTCAAAATTAACTGATCCTGCCGTTATAGTAATCGATGAAAAAGCAAATTATGTAATACCAATTTTATCCGGACATATCGGCGGAGCTAATGAACTCGCTAGAAATATCGCAAAAATTTTAAACGCTCAACCAGTCATAACAACCGCAACGGACTTAAATAATTTAATTGCTGTCGACGAATGGGCAGTAAATAATAATTGTAATATCGAAAATCCAGAATTAATTAAAAATATTTCAGGCGCATTACTCGAAAATAAAAATAAAAATAAAAATTTAAAAATCGGAGTTGCCGTAACCGAACAAAATATTAATTTAAAAGATTTATGGCCCGTCACGTTAATTTTAAGACCAAAAAATTTAATACTAGGAGCAGGCTGCAAAAAAAATATTGATCCCGATTTATTTGAAAATTCTGCGTTAAAATTTCTGGAAAATTCCGGCGTGTCGTATTTGAGTTTAAAAATATTGGCCTCGATCGATATAAAGAAACATGAACCGGCCATGATAAATTTTGCACGTAAATATAAAATTGATTTCGTTACGTTTTCTGCTGATGAATTAAATAATTTAAATGGAAGTTTTACGGATTCTGAACGAGTTAAAAATTTTATTGGTGTCGGAAATGTCTGCGAACGTTCTGCGATTTTGGCGGCTGGAAATAAAGCGGCGTTATTGCGCAGTAAATTTATAATTAATAATATTACGTTTGCTTTGGCCAGAGGTGAATTTTAAAAATTGATTACTGATCCCGTTGAAATTGAAAAAATGAGCTTGAAAATTATTCAGGACAAAATTATTTATAATGGTCAGCCCGAAAATTTAAATATTATTAAACGCGTTATACATGCCAGCGCTGATTTTGATTATTTAAATAATTTATATTTTTCCGGTGATGCCGTGAATATTACAAAAAGTTTTTTGCGCGATGACCAAAATAAATATAAATATATAATCGTTGATACTAAAATGTTATATTCCGGAATTAATAAAAATGCCGCAGAAAAATTTAATATTAAAATAATTCCGCCAGATGAAAATTTAAACGACGAAGCTAAATTAAAAAATACGACCAGAGCAATTATAAATATTGAGAGAATGTGCGAAAAATTTAAGGATAATGCAATTTATGTAATAGGTAATGCCCCGACTGCCTTAATAAAATTATGCGAACTAGTAAAATTAAATGTCGTCAAGCCCGAATTAATAATTGGTGTGCCGGTCGGTTTCGTGAATGTAATTGAGTCAAAAAATTTATTGTATTCGCTCGAAAATATAAATAAAATTATCGCGTTCGGAAATAAAGGCGGCTCGACCATAGCCTGCGCAATAATTAACGCATTGTTATATGACTTGTAATTTAAATTTTAATTCCGGTTTTACGTCTGGAATATGTGCCGCTGGAGCTTGTAAGGCTTCGGCCGTTTTTTTACATGATAAAATTATCCCGGAACATGTAATTATAAAAAATCTCGATGGGAAAATATTTAATTTAAAAGTCTTTCACGAAAACAATAATAAATTTTACGTCATAAAAAATTCCGGTGAAGCTCAAGACATTACGAACGGTATAAAAATATTTGCAGAAATAAATTTAAATGATGAACATAAAATTAATTTTCAAGCCGGCGAAGGTGTCGGAATAATAACGCTTCCAGGTTTAAAAATTCCAGTTGGCGAACCCGCAATTAATCCAGTTCCGAGAAAAATTATTATTAATTCGATTCGCGAAATATTTAAAGACGACTTAAATCAGGGCTTCAACATAAAAATTTCAATTCCAAACGGTGAACAAATCGCGAAAAATACTTTTAATCCAAGACTCGGAATAATTGGCGGCCTTTCAATTTTAGGGACGACCGGAATTATAAAGAACATGAACGAAAATGCTTTACTCGAAAGTTTAAATTTAGAATTAAATATGATCAAATCATTGGGATATAAAAATTTATATATTACGTTCGGGAATGAGGGCGAAAAATTTTTACGCGAAATATTAAAAGTGTCAGGAAAAAATATTATTCAGTGTTCAAATTATCCCGGCCATGTTATAGACCAAGCGTTAAATTTAAATTTTGAGAGTATAACTATTTCAGGACATCCCGGAAAATTATTGAAATTAGCATCAGGATCGTTTATAACTCACAGTAAAATATCAGACGGAAAATTTGAAGCATTATGCACGCATTTAGCTTTGAATGATGTGCCGCATGAAATTATAAAAAATATTTACTCGTCAAATACTACGAATGAAGCAATAAAAATAATTGAGCAAAATAATTTAAATTTTATCTGGAATGTTTTGGCTCGCAGAATTTCGGAACGGTGCGCAGAACGAATAAATTTTAAAATCCCGTTTAATATAATATTTCACGATAATAATAAAAATATTTTGGGAGGTCATGAATGCAAATAATAATAGCTGGTGTAGGTTCAGGAAATAATTTAAATTTAACGTATGAAGCCCGCAACGCAATTATAAAAGCAAAATGTATATTATCAGCGAAACGCCACGAAAGTTTAATACCGCCGGGCAAAAAAATTATAAGACTCGAAAATTTAAACGAAGCAGTTAATTTAATTTCAAACGAGAGCGAAATATTAATTTTGGTTTCAGGTGACCCCGGTGTATTTAGTTTGATGCCGTTCATAAAAAATCATTTTCCGGAAGCAGATATAAAAATTTTACCTGGTATAAGTTCATTGCAAATTTTATGCGCGAAAGTTTTCGAAACATGGAACGACGCTTTAATTTTATCAGGACATGGCCGGGAATTGGATCGCGGGATATTTTTGAATAACGTTTTACGCAACAATAAAATTATATTGTTCTGCGACGATAAAAACTCGCCTGATGTAATTTGCAAATGGTTCAGCGAAAATAATTTAAATTTAAATATAACGATCGGTGAAAATTTAGGACTGCCGGACGAAAAAATTTATAATGGCCAGCCTGAAGATTTTGTGAATAATAAATTTAAATCGTTATGCGTAATTTTAATAAAAAATCCCGAAACCGTTAAAGACAATAAATATATTTACGATAAAGATTTTACCAGGCTCGAAAATATTCCGATTACTAACGAGATAACAAGAGCCGTAATCTTGAGCAGACTTCAGGTTTATGATAAAAAAATATTTTGGGACATAGGCTGCGGAACTGGTTCAATAAGCGTCTGCGCAGGTCTCGAAAATATAAATTTACAAGTTCATTCAATAGACATAAATCCGGACGCTGCAAATTTAACGCAGATTAACGCGAAAAATTTTAAATTACATAATATAAATATTCATGCTGGAAATATTTTAAATTTAATGAGCGGTCTGCCGAAGCCGGATTTAATATTTATAGGCGGAAGCGATGGGGATTTAAAAAATATTTTGGACGAAATTTTAAAGCTTGAAAATAATTTTAAGTTAGTGATTTCGTGCATTACCCCAGAAAATTTTAATGTCGCATTTGAGATTTTAAGCAAATTAAAAAATTTTGAGTGCGTTCAGATTCAGGCAAATATTTATAACGGGATTTTTATGAAGGCAAATAACCCGGCGATAATTTTAAGTGCTGAAAAAGTTTAATAATATATAATTCTCTAGTTTGAAAATTTTTATAAAGGAGCATGAAATTTTATTCATGGACGTAAAAGTAAAAGTAAAACGTTTGATCACCAGAAATAAAGGCGATGAATTTGATTTAGTGATCGAACCGAATAAGACGACCGGAGATTTTTTGCTTGAGCTAATCAAGTACCGTGAATTATTTTTCTTTTTGGCGTGGCGAGACATCATCGTACGATATAAGCAGACAATTGTCGGGGTTGCATGGAGCGTAATACGTCCGTTTTTAAGCATGGTAATTTTTACGGTGATATTTGGGCGTATTGCGAAACTTCCGAGCGAAGGAGTGCCGTATCCAATAATGGTATTTTCGGCGTTATTGCCTTGGAATTATTTTGCTAATGCCATGAGCCAAAGTTCAGGAGCAGTATTAAGAGGCGGCAGCATGGTGAGTAAAATATATTTCCCGCGAATAATTTTGCCGACTTCTGCGGTATTAGTTGCGGTGGTAGATTTTTTAATCTCGTTTGCGATGTTAATAATTTTAATGTTGATTTATGGTTTTATGCCATCGCTCACAATTTTATTGTTGCCAATATTTTTTATTCCTGCCTCGCTAGCAGCTTTAGGCGTAGGATATTTTTTTTCTGCTATAGGTGTGGAGTACAGAGATTTTCAACATATAACGCCGTTTATAGTTCAGTTTGGAATGTATGTGTCGCCCGTAGGATTTTCAAGCTCAATAATTCCCGATAAATGGAGATTAATTTACAGTTTGAATCCTATGGCCGGAGTAATTGATGGTTTTAGGTGGTGCATACAAGGCAGTTCACAATCTTTATATTTGCCTGGATTTGTGATCTCGATGATTATGTCGGCGTTGTTATTTTTTTACGGCCTTAAATTTTTCCGTGCATTTGAAAAATCATTTGCGGACTACATTTAAATTTTATTTTTTATTATTTTGAGGAGGCCAATAAAAAATGCTGGCAATAAAAATTTCTGACTTGGGCAAAAGATATATACTCAGACATCAAGGACGCGAACGCAGATTATATGATGTCATCGGAAACGGAATAAACAGACTCGCGCGAAGAATACGCCACCCATTTGCACCGCGTTCTAAGCCATTGGGTTCAGAAGAATTTTGGGCGTTGAGAAATTTATCATTTGACGTTGAACAAGGCGAGCGCATCGGAATAGTTGGACATAACGGAGCAGGAAAATCGACGCTGTTAAAAATTTTAAGCCGCATAACTGATCCAACTGAAGGCAGAATCGGAATTAAAGGACGTATCGCGAGTTTATTGGAAGTTGGGACGGGCTTCCATCCGGAATTAACTGGACGCGAAAATATTTATTTAAACGGTGCAATTTTGGGAATGAGAGCGCGCGAAATAAAAAAGAATTTTGATGCGATCGTAGAATTTTCAGGAGTAGAAAAATTTTTGGATACACCAGTAAAAAGATATTCGAGCGGAATGAGCGTGCGTCTTGCGTTTGCTATAGCTGCGCATTTGACATCAGAAATTTTGATCGTCGATGAAGTTTTAGCAGTTGGGGATATAGCGTTTCAAAAAAAGTGTTTGGGCAAAATGGACGAAATAAGTTATAAAGAAGGCCGTACGATTTTATTTGTTAGTCACAACATGGGCGCAGTTCTTCAAATGTGCAACAGGGTAATTTGTTTGGATAAAGGTCACATGGAATTTGATACGAATGATGTCGCCGACGGTGTTCAAAAATATACGGACATGGTAATCCCGGAAACTTTAATTTCAGAATGGAAAAATCCCGGCGATAAATACGAAAGCAAATATTTTAAGCCGTTGAGATTTGGTTTATATGACGAGGCCGGAAATATTTTAAACGCTTCTGTTACGAGACATGATAATTTATTTGTCGAGGTCGAAGGCGAAATAACTGAACCAAATGCCACGCTCGGAATAGGTTACGCGCTTTATTCTCAGGAGGGTACGTTATTATATTGGACGTTCCACAGCGATCAAGTAAATAGTCAGGACGAAATAAAAATTTTAAATGGTCATGTATGTTTACGCGCAAAAATTCCATTAAATTATTTAAATCTCGGTGAAAAACATTTGGAGCTTGCTATAAGGCTTTATAATGGTGAATGGATTTGCCATCCTGGTCCGTCAAAACCTCCGAGAATTTCATTTAACGTTGAAGGTCCTGTAAATAATTCTCCGTATTGCGTTTTAAGGAGATCAGGTCCGATGACGATCGATGTCCCTTGGAAAGTGAAAGGAGAAAATTAAACTTGAAAAAAGCATTAATAACCGGCGTAACAGGACAAGACGGAGCATATTTAACGAAATTATTATTAAAAAAGGGCTATGAAGTTCACGGCTTGAAGCGTCGAAGCTCAATTTTTAATACTGCTCGAATCGATAATTTTTATAAGGACTTGCACGAAGAAGATCATAAATTTTTTTTGCATTACGGAGATTTAACGGACTCTTCGAATTTAATACGGGTTGTTCAGGAAATTGCGCCGGATGAAATTTATAATTTAGCTGCTCAAAGTCATGTAAAAGTTTCGTTTGAGACTCCGGAATATACGGCCGATTCTGATGGGTTGGGGACGTTAAGGCTGTTGGAGGCAATAAGAATTTTAGGAATGGAGAAGCATACAAAAATTTATCAGGCTTCAACGTCGGAATTATTTGGAAAAGTTCAGGAAGTCCCGCAAAAAGAAACAACGCCGTTTTATCCTAGAAGCCCGTACGCAGCCGCAAAATTATACGCGTATTGGATCACCGTGAATTATCGTGAGGCTTATGGGATGTTTGCTTCAAATGGTATTTTGTTCAATCATGAATCAGAATTGCGCGGAGAAACTTTTGTGACTCGGAAAATAACCAGAGCAGCCGCCCGTATAGCATTAGGCTTGCAGGAAAAAACTTATCTCGGAAATTTAAATTCAAAACGCGACTGGGGACACTCTGAGGATTATGTCGAGGCCATGTGGAAAATTTTGCAGCATGATCAGCCTGATGATTTTGTGATCGCTACAGGAGAAACGCATTCAGTGAGGGAATTTGCGGAACTAGCATTTAAAGAAGCAGGGATCGAAATCGAATGGCAGGGCGAAGGAATTAACGAAAAAGGAATAAATAAAAATACCGGCAAAACAGTAATTGAAGTTGATCCGAGATATTTCCGGCCGACAGAGGTTGATTTATTGCTTGGAGATCCGTCGAAGGCAGAAAAAATTTTAAACTGGCATCGCAAAGTTAGTTTTAAAGCTCTCGTTAAACGCATGGTCAAATATGATATTGAGGCGTTTAAGAAAGATATTTTAATACGTGATGCGGGTTATAAAATTCAAAGTGCGCTCGAAGAAATTTAAAAAATGTAATAAATGTAATATCTGACAAAAATAAAAATATTTTCCTTTTTCCTTCCGGGTAAAAATAAAATTAATTATTAAATAAATTATCCGGGAGGAATTTTCTATAAAAATACATGTAATTTCTGTATAGAGATTTTGTCCGTCATGTTAGAATTTTTCACATTTTAAAACTTTTTAGGAGGTATTGAAATATCTTGAAGAGGCCAGCCACATTATTATTAACAATATTTCTAAGTTTTACAATTTTTATTAATTCGGCTTATGCTGAATACCCGGAACGTGAAATAACTGGAATAATTCATTTTAATTCTAGTGGCATAGAGAGCGCATATTTAAAAGAATTTGTGCATATGCTCGAAAAAAATTTAAATCAGACTTTAAGCATATGGGCATTTTCTGGTCAAGCAAATTCACCGGCAATAAATTATTTAAAAAATTCTCCTGCTGATGGATATGCGTTTTATATTGGTCCGGAGCGCGCAAATTTAAAAGATAATAATAACCCTTTAGATTTTAGTGAATACGAATGCATTTATTTAATGGGAGAGTTTACCGAAGGGATTTTAATAGCTCCTGAAAGCGGCAGGATGTCATTACAAGCATTAAGAGCCGAGCCGAAAAATTTTAAATATTTGCCTTATGGTGCTTTATACGGTGTTTATGTTAAGAAGGGCACGCCAAAAAATATTATTGCCAGATTAGGCGAAGCGTTTAAAAAATCTGGAGACGGCTCTAATTTAAAATCTTCGTTCGAAAAGAATAATATTAATTTTTTAGATTTAATCGCGGACGAAGCCCAAAATTATGTTTTAAGCTGGCGCGGGGGAAATTTCAGCAAATTAATTGCCGGGTTTGGTGAAAATGTTCAGAACGCAAACATAAAAAATAATTATAAAAATGACGAATACGAAGAATACGAAGAATATGAAGAATATGAAGAAGAACAGATCACCGAGCCTAAAGCTGAAAAAGGTTATCCCGAATACGATATTAACGGCGTAGTAATAATGTCAAAAGGCGGAGCGACTGATAAAATAACACGACCAGTTTCAGAGATTGCAGCAAAAAATTTAGGCATCAAAATGAATATAAATAACATCCCTGGCGAATCTGGAGCTATTGGGATGCGTTATGCTTATGAATCTCCATCGGACGGTTATAATTTATTGATGGGTGGTGAAAATTCGACTTTACTCGATAAACTAGGTATCAGCCCTTTAAGTTATGGAAATTTTGACTGCATTTATTTAATTGGAGAAGCAGCGAATGGGATAATCGTAGATTCAAATTCACGTTATTTTAGTTTTAGGGAATTAATCGAAGATGCTAAGGCTAACCCGTTAAAAGTCAGATGCGGAATTAGTGGAGTTGGTAGTGCTGGGTGGGCTTTCTGTTCTTTTATAAAAGATGTGACGGGCGCAGAATTGCAGCAGGTTAATTACGCAAATGGAGTGCAGGCCATCAAAGCTATGAAAAACGGTGAAATTGATTGCTCTATTTGTCTGCTTGAACATGCTATAAAATCATATGAACAAGGGGATATAAGATTTTTAACTGTTATCACTCCTGAGGATGAGCCTTTTGTCCCGAATGTAAGACCGATCGTGCAGTATTATCCTGAATTTTATAAATATTTACCGTGGGGGAGCTTTTACGGGATATTTGTAAAAAAAGATGTTGATCCTGAAATTATAAAAAAATTAACTGAGGCTTATATAAAAGCAGGACAAAGCAGCGAGTTTCAGGAAATTTTAAAAAGGGAACACGTAAAATTTTTGGGTTATTCCGGCAAACAGGCTAATGATTATATTAGTAATTGGCGCGGCAATACTATCGATGGATTAATTACCAGTGGAGCAGATGTTTTAACTGATTCAGTTCCATCGCTGCCGCCTCTGCCAAAAGATTTAAAAATCCCTGAGCCGAAAATACATAAAGCTCAAGAGTCTCAATCTCAACCGGTTAAAAAAATCGTGAAAAAGAAAAGAAAAAAAGCAGGTGCAAATTTAAACCCTCAAGTTGAAAAAAATAATAATAATAATAAATATCCTGCTCACGAAATCACCGGGCTTATTCAATGGAACAAGGGCGGAGCGACTGATATTTTAACGCGTCAGATTTCGGAAATAGCAGCGCAAAATTTAGGCCAGAAAATTATATTTAAAAATGTCGGCGGACTTTCCGGAGCTTATGGAACTCGTTACGTTAATGAATCAGATTCTGACGGATATACGTTATTATTAGGTTCTGAACACACTGCAATTCATGATAGAATCGGAATCAGCAAATTAAATTATGAAAATTTCAAGACAATATATTTAATTGGCGAATCTCCCACGGGATTATTTGTTAATTCTGATTCAAATTATAATACTATACAGGAATTAATTGATTATGCGAGAAGCAACCCAAAAAAATTAAAATGCGCAATAACTGAAGCAGGCGGAGTCGCTTGGGGAATAACTGCATTATTGAAAGATGTGACGGGAGCTGAGTTCGATTTAAAAATTTACGAGAACGGCAGAAAATGCACTCAAGCAGTAATAAGTAATGATTGTGACCTCGCAATAACTTATATGCAGCACAGCATTTTATATCACAGAAACGGGACAATAAAATATTTAACGTTATTTTCGCTTGATCCTGATCCCGAAATCCCGGAATTAAATCCCGTTGCTGATGATTACCCTGAATTTTATAAATATTTGCCTTTTGGAGCATTTTACGGAATATTTGTAAATAAGGACACTGATCCCGAAATTATAAAAATTTTAACTGATGCTTATACGAAGGCAGGCAATGATGAAAATTTCAAAGCAAAATTATTAAATCAAAAAATTAAATTTTTGGGTTTAACCGGACAAAAAGCAGATGAATATATTTCAAGCTGGCGATCAAATACTATTGATGCATTAATAACAGGAGGTTTTGAAGGTCTTACGGATGGATTTGACGGCCTTCCCGATTATCCGGCTAATATCACGCCACCCGTTAAAAATGTAAAAGTTGCGCAAAATAATAAGCCTCGAAAAAATTCACAAGATAAAAGCGAAAACAAAAATGAAAGTAAAAGCGAAAATAAGAATGAAAACAAAAATACGAGCGCAAAAAAAATTAATTATCCAACTCGTGAAATTTCCGGAATAATTCAATGGGGTAAAGGCGGAGCAACTGACGCATTAACACGAGAAGTGACGAATATTGTCGCAAAAAATACAGGCTGGAAAATAAATTTACAAAACGTAACGGGCAACACCGGTTTTAATGGATTTAAACAGGTTTACGATTCCCCAGCGGACGGCTATACGCTTTTAATGGGAGCTGAGAACCCTTCAATTTATGACGCTCTCGAAATTGATGAATTAACGTATAAAGATTTTGACTGCATTTATTTAATTGGTTATGTTGCCCCCGGCGTAATGGTTTCGCCTAATTCAAGGTTTAATAATTTAACGGATTTAATCGAAGAAGCTAAGGCAAACCCCGAAACGATTAAACTCGCTTACACTGGTAAAGGCGGAGTCGGTTGGGTTGTAAATGCATTTTTCAGCGAAATTACAGGAGCAAAATTCCAGCTTGTACCATACAACAGCGGAACGTCTACAAAAAATGCAGTTATAAGCGGTGAGTGCGATTTTGCAATATGCTTGCTTCAGGAGGGCGTAGAAGATTCCAAAAAAGGTAACGTAAGATTTTTGAGCTTGATTACGTTTGATGAAGACCCGGACTTTCCCGGAGTTCCATCTATTACTAGCGAATATCCCGAATTTTTCCAGTATTTGCCGTGGGGAGCATTTTACGGAGTTCATGTTAAAAAAGGAATTGACCCGGAAATTTTAAATATTTTAATGGACGAATATCAAAAAGCAGGAAATAATAAAGAGTTTCAAAATATGCTCAAAAAATATAAAGTTATTCCGCTTGGATATTCAGGACTTGAAGCGGCTAAATATATTTATACTTGGAGAGAAAATACAGTTGATGCGCTCGTAACCAGTGGAGCAGAAGGCGTTACGAACGTTCCGACAGATATTCCGGATGAAATTAAAAACGCTAAACCTGGAAGCAGATTCAACAGCACGCAATTAAATTCAATTTCAAATTTAAATTTAAATACTGGTTCTGGTTCTGCTTCAACGTTAAATTTTCCAAAACATGAAATAACGGGCATCGTTCAATGGGGTAAAGGTGGCGCGACGGATATTTTAAACAGGGGAATTTCTGATATTGTTGCGAAAAATACCGGCTGGAAATTTAATATAAAAAATGTTCCCGGTGATGCTGGTGTGATTGGCACAAAACAAGTTTACGATTTACCTGCCGATGGTCATACGCTATTAATGGCCGCCGAAAATCCTTCGACTTATGATGCTCTTGGAATTAGTGATGTGACGTTTAAAGATTTTAACTGCGTGCATTTAATCGGATATATTGCTCCTGTTGTTGTCGTTAACCCGGCTTCCAGATTTAACACGTTTAAAGACATAATAGACGAAGCTAAAGCAAACCCCGGAAGTATTACAATAGCTGACACTGGTAAAGGCGGAATCGGTTGGACTGCTAGCGCTTTCATAAACGAAATAACCGGCGCAAGATTTCAGCCAATGACTTACGAGAGCGGAACTGCTACAAAAAACGCCGTAATAAATGGCGAGTGTGATTTTGCAGTGTGTTTAATCTCTGAAGGGCTGGACGATTTTAAGAGCGGTAAAGCCAAAATGGTGAGCATAATTGCACTTGATAAAGATAAAGATTTCCCGGACGTTCCGACAATTGTTGAAGAATATCCCGAATTTTATAAATATCTGCCATGGGGAGGCTATTACGGAATATTTACAAAACGTGAAGTCGATCCGGAAATTTTTAATTTATTGGCTTCTGAATATTCAAAGGCTGCGCAGGATAATAATTTTAAAAATATGCTCAGTTCTTTAAAAGTTAATCAGCTTGGATATTCGGGAGCAGAGGCAGCAAAATATATTAATTCTACTCGCGCGACCATCCTAGATGCGTTAATAACCAGCGGTGCAGAAGGTCTCTCACCAGTGGACGGCAGTTTTATGGATGAAAAACTAGAGGTGAATACTTCACGCCAGAATACTGCTTCAAAACCTGTTCAAAATAAAAATAATACTGATTTTCCAGCGCGCGAAATTGATGGCGTAATACAATGGGGCGCAGGCGGAGTTACGGATATTTTGACGCGAGCAGTCACCGATCTGGCCTCAAAAAATCTCGCTAATAAAATAAAAATGCAAAACATCACTGGAAATTCCGGAGTGAACGGCCTCGAATATGTTTATAATAAAAATGCTGACGGTTATACGTTATTGCTTGGAGCTGAAAACCCTGCGTTATACGACAAATTAAATTTAAGCAACTTAACATATGAAAATTTTGAATGCGTTTATTTAATCGGAGATGTTACGGCCGGAATAATTGTTAATCCAAGTTCGAAATATTCAACGTTTAGAGAATTGATCGAGGACGCTAAATCTAAACCTGGCCGAATAAAACTCGCTGCAACAGGTAAAGGCAGTGTAGGCTGGGTTGTTAATTCTTTCATAAAAGGAATAACTGGAGCTGAATTTAATTTAATTGATTATGACAGCAATGCTACAGCTGAGGAGGCTGTTGTAAATGGTGAGTGTGATTGTTCAGTTTGTTTATTACAGCAGGGAATCGAGGCACATAAACAGGGTAAAATAAAATATATAAGCCTGATAGCAATTGATAAAAATCTGGAATTACCTGAAGTGCGTCCAGTTGTAGATGAATATCCGGACTTTTTTATGTATTTGCCGTGGGGAACTTTTTACGGAATATTTGCCAAAAAAGGAACTAACCCGGAATATTTAAAAATTTTGGGTGATGCTTATACTCAAGCAGGAAATAATAAAGAGTTTCGCGACTTGTTAAAAAAATATAACGTGAATTATTTGGGATATACAGGAAAACAAGCGGCGGGATATATTTCAAATTGGCGCGGTAACACAGTCGATGCATTAATAACAAGTGGAGCATTAGATTAAATGAGCAAAAGATTTGTATTAATATTTTTAACCCTCTGGCCATTTGTCGGAGGGATATTGAGTTTTATTATTGGGAAATTTAATAAATATTTTCGTGATTATTTTGCTGACATAATTTGTTTAATTGAACTCGCGATAATTTCGAGCTGTTACGAATTAATCGGGGCTGAAATTTCTTTAAATAAAATCTGCGGACTAGGATTAAATTTTAAGCTTGATGGATTCAGGTTTATATATTGCGTAATAATTTCGTTTATGTGGAGCATGACGACAATATTTTCACATGAATATTTAGAGCATCACCGCAATCGAAACAGATATTATTTATATGTATTATTCACGTTTGGTTCAATTATCGGAGTATTTTTGTCAGCTGATTTATTTACGACATTTATATTTTTTGAAATGATGTCATTATTTTCGTACGTAATGGTAGCGCAGGATGAAACGCACGAGGCTGAATTTGCTGCACAAAGTTATTTGACAATTGCAATAATTGGAGGGCTAGCAACATTAACGGGATTAATATTTTTATATGCGCAGGCTGGTACGCTTGAAATTGAAAAATTAAAATTAATAGACGTTCCGAATAAAATAAATTTATATATTTCCGGAGTATTAATATTTTCTGGTTTCGCTGCGAAGGCTGCAATATTTCCCGCGCATATCTGGTTACCGACTGCGCACACTGCTGCTCCAGCTCCTTCGAGTGCATTATTATCGGGATTATTAACGAAGTCGGGATTATTTGGGATTTTAGTTTTAAGTTCAGGAATATTTCTGCATGATAAAAAGTGGGGATTATTTTTATTAATTTTGGCGTTAATAACGATGATACTCGGTGCAGTTTTAGCAGTATTTTCAGTGAACATAAAAAGGACTTTAGCATGTTCATCGATGTCGCAGCTTGGATTTATTTTAATTGGAATTTCGATGCAGTGTTTTTTAGGTCGTGAAAATGATCTAGCAGTACGCGGAACAATTTTATATATGGTTGGTCATTCGCTTATAAAATTAATATTATTTTTGTGCGCTGGAGTAGTTCACATGAACACGCATAAATTAAATTTAAATGATATTCGTGGATTTGGACGCGGGAAAAAAGTTTTTTTATTTGCGTTTGTAATTGGCGGACTTGGTTTAATGGGATTTCCTTTTTTAAATGGTTATCTCGGCAAAACTTTAATACACGAGAGCATAATTGAATATATAAACGAATTAGCGGAGGGGACTGCTTCATTTAAATTTATGAGCGCAGGAATTGAAAGATTTATATTTCAGGTTATAGAATGGCTGTTTTTAATTTCGGGTGGCTTAACGGTTTCATATGTTCTCAAATTATTTGTAATATTGTTCATTGCTGAACCTTCAAAGGAGATGCACATTAAAAATAAATATATTTCGTTCGGGAATGCTTTAATATTAATAATTTCGGCTTTAATTCTGCCAATAATAGGATTTTTCCCGTATGCTGTGGCTGACAAAATAGCATTTATTTCAAATAATTTTATGAACGGTCCGGAGCATCATCATTTTGTAGAATATTTTTCAGCTGAAAATATTGAGGGTGCTGTGATCTCTTTAATAATTGGAACGTCAATATATTTTTTTACGATCAAAGATTATTTAATGACTCGCAATAATTATGAATGTTTAGACTTATGGCCGGTTAATTGGAATCTTGAGACAAAAATTTTCAGGCCGTTATTAGGGTCGGTATTGCCGTTTATCGGGGCGTTAATAGCACGGTTGACGGATTTTATAACAGCTGAGCCGGTGAGCTGGATTTTATCGGGAGCATCGAAAATTAAATTTATAAATCCTCCTGAAGATTTAGATTTTGGATATTATCAGGAAGAATCTAAGGATGAAACGGCCGGGATATTATTGCCGTCGAGTTTGGCATATGGCTTAATGACTTTTGCAATCGGGTTATTATTTGTAATAGGTTACATGATGTTATAAAAAAAATATGCAGGCTTCGGAAAAATTATTATTTAATATTTATTATCTAAAATTTAAACGAGGTCTGCATGCAAATTTTATTTTTATTTTTTGTGTAATTTGTTTGATTTAAAATCGCAATTACCGTAATTTTGAACCATTGCCCAAAATCTTCATCGATAATATGCCCCCATAAAATATCAACGTCAGGATTTGCACAACTTTCAATAATTCCGGCAGCTTCGGTCATTTCGTTTAAACTTACGTTTGAGCCGGTTGTAATGTTTATTAAAATTTTTTTCGCGTTGTCGAGCTTTAAATTTTGTAATGCTTCATTTGTAGCAAGTTGAGCGCGGTCAATTTTATTACTGCAACCTGTGCCGACTATTATTTTACCGGCCTTTTTAAAAACTTCGGCGACATCATCAAATTCAATTTTCACGAAGCCATCACAATTTATTAAATCCGTTATAGCCCGAATTATATTAACTGGCTCGTCCTTATCATCAGTTGTTAGCCATGCATCTACGGCCTTTTTAAAATTAATCGGTATACCTTTGGGAGCAATTCCGATCGTCAAAATATTATGTAATTTTGCAACGTCAGCGACTTTCATTGCGTTTTGATAATCGCTTTCTGGAAATATAAATATTAAATCGCTCTCCAAAATTTCAGCAGAATTTGAGCCGGAAATATTTTTTACGTCCTTTATATTTAAATTATCTGCACCAGCTATGGAAATATTCATTTTTTAATTATGCCTCCCGTAAAATTTTTATTTAATTTTTATTGCTTATTATTTCCTGCTAATTGTCCGCACGCCGCCATAATATCAGAACCGCGTTCACGACGTAATTCAAATTCAATATTTAACTCGCGCAACACCGCCATAAAATTTTTTACACGGCTTTCATCAGAACGTTTTAATTCTGGTCTGGATGGAATTGCATTAAACGGAATTAAATTTATATAAGGCTCTAAACCATCAAGCAACGCAGCTAATTCATAAGCATTTTCCGGAAAATCATTAACCCGGTCTATTAAAGCGTATTCGATCGTAATTCTTTCACCAGTTTTTGAGCGATAAAATTTTAAAGCGTTCGCCAATTTTTGAACGGGATAATTATTATTAGCGACTGGCATTAATTTATTTCGTAAAATATCATTCGGAGCATGTAACGAAACCGAAAGCCTCACAGGAATTTCAAAACCTGTTAAATCCTCTATGCCTGGAATTATTCCGCACGTTGAAATTGTAATATGCCGCGCTCCTAAATTCCGCATTTTTTTATCGTTTAAAATTCTGATCACTTTAAATAAATTTTCCTCGTTTAAAAACGGTTCGCCCATTCCCATAAAAACAATATTATTTATGTCAGCTTTATTAAATTTTTCCATCATTAAGAACTGTCCTAAAATTTCACCCTGCGTTAAATTCCGTTTGAATCCATTTGCACCAGTCTCACAAAATATACATTTCATTGGGCATCCGGCCTGAGTCGAAATGCAAGCGGTTTTATAATTTCCGTGATCGAGTAAAACGCTTTCAACGCGATTATTATTATTTAATTGCCATAAAAATTTTTTAGTTCCGTCGCGGGATTTTAATTGCTTAATCAAAACGGGCAGACTCATTAAAATATTTCCGCTTAATTTATCGCGTAATTCTTTAGATAAATTGCTCATGTCATGATAATTAAATATTTTTTTCGCGTATATCCATTGACATAATTGATCGGCTCTGAATTTAGGTTCATTCCATTTTAAAAATATTTCCTGTAAACCTTCTCTCGACATTTCTAAAGCGTCATTCATATTAAAAAAATTTTTACCCTCCGTTAAAATTAAAATAAATTATATTAAATTCTCATGAAAAATCTTCCAGAATTATTTTTTATTCTTATTATAATTTTACGTCATGGCCGGAAATTGCTTTTATAAAAAAAAACCGGGATTTTACTCCCGGCATAAAACTTAAAATAAATTTTTAAATCGTCAAATTATTTAATTATTTATTTATTTAATCGCTATTGAATCCATCATCGCTGTTAATTCTGATGCAGCATTATCAGCACCAGTTACTACGATCAAAATATAATTTTTGTCATCACCAGAAATTAACGCTTCAGAATTTCCAAAATTAAACGTCCAATCTCCGTCAAATGTTCCGCCTTTAATTTGAGTCGGTTCAGTTCCGTTTAATTCTTTTGCGTAAGCCGTCGCCAGATCATGAATTGAAACGCCTTCATTTGTCTCAAGAGTAACGCTCATTGAAGCAGAACTATCATTTTTTACTATTCCTACCGTTGTGCCGTCCTGAGTAGCTGTCCAACCGGCTGGCACATCAATTACTAAACTTCCAAACTCCTGTACACCTGCAAACGCGCTAACAGAAATTAATAACGCAAATACTAACGCTAAACTTAATTTTTTCATGTTACAAAAATACCTCCGCTTTATAGATTTATTTTTTTTCCGGGCAAAATAAATTAATTATTTATTTCACACAGAATTTACACACTTGAATATAAAATTATCTCAACCGAAAAAATATTATTTTCAGTCTTCAAATTCATAAAACCTCTATAACGTTTAACCGTGTTTGAAATTGAAATTAAACCTATACCGCCATTTTTACGTTCAGATTTTGGCAGGCCGTTCTCGTTTAAAATTATTTGCCCGTTAAAAGGATTGTCGACAATTATGCCCAACATCGAATTTGACATTACTTGGGAAATTACTTTTATAAATTTTTGTTCGGCACTTAAATCTTTTACAGCTCTTAAAGCATTCTCAAGCAAATTCCCCAATATCAAACAATAATCAGCCTCATTTATTGGCAAATTTTCCGGCAAATTAAATTTATAATCTATTTCAATATTATTTTTTTCGGCCATGTCGTAATAATATGCTGCGATCGCGTCAATAGCTTTATTTGCACAATAATTTTTAAATTTCAACGCTGAAATATCCGTTAGCTGTCCTAAATATTCGCGTAATTTTTTTATATCGTTTGAGTCAAGAAAATTATTTATTACTAGCAAATGCTGCCTAAAATCATGCCTTAACGCTCTCACTTCATCAATATGTTTTCTTAATTCTCCATAACGATGACTCTCAATATTTAAAAATGTATTTTCCTGCTGCAGCTTTAAATTTTTCGCCAAATTTTTAGAAATCTCGTACATCGAATGCGTAAATATCAACATCATTAACGGCATAAACCATATTATTACAAGTGTAACTATTCTCACGCGTCCAATTAACATAACGACCGGATATTTAGGAGTTGACCACGACATTATTAAAGACATTGTTAAGGGCATAAGGAATGAAATTTTCCAGATGTTGCGAGTATGTTCAAAGTGAATAAGCTCAGGAATTTTTTTATTAAGCGTGCTAAAAAATATTAATCCGATAAAAATAGTCATCCCCAAATTTACCAGACATGAATTTAAAGTTAGAGGCCCTTTTAAAATCCATAAATTATTTTTTAATTCAGTCGATGCCATTAAAGTAATTGTATAAAAATATCCAAATGCACAAAGTAATAAAGCATAACAATAACAAAATAATTTACCGAAAAAATTTATTTTTACAGCATAAACATATAACCCAAATAATATTATTATTCCCGGTATCAAAATTTTACGGGGTCTGATCGCATATAAATAACTTGTAAGCGCCGACGAAATTACGAAAATAAATAAAATTATTCCAAAAAATATATAAATCTTAAGCTCCGAGAATTTTAAATCATTTCTAACGGGTAATACAGCAAATATCACTATTAAAAATATTACTGAATACTCAAGAAAATACCTCAGAAGGATCATATTACACCGCCGCGCATCTTTAAGATTTTATATTGCGAGAAATCCGAAATAACTTTTAATCTTCCGCGTACTTTTATTTGATAGCGTTCTGAATTTCTCATGACAAAAAATTCACCGTCTATTGAATCAACATGATCCATATTTATTAATATTCCGCGATTGCATAATAAAAACCTTCGTTCCGAATTTAAAAGCCCTTCGACCTCGCCAAATGTCATATTACAAATTATTTTTTGACCATCAGCCAAAACTATTTTTATGTTATGTCCTTGAGATAAAACGGCCGTTATATTTCTTACAGGGATCGAGTATTCACCGTATGAAACTCTAACTGAAATAATTTTTTCTTCAGTCGTTAAAACTCTCATTGCTTCGGCTAAAACTTCATTTAATTTATTTAAATTATAGGGCTTTATAACG
>CALCEM010000032.1 GCA_937900285.1 uncultured Fretibacterium sp.
ATAATTATTTAAGTATGTGGAAAAGGGCTCATGCTGAATTAGATAAGGTTAAAAAATGAATGATTATACATTAACAATTAAAGCTGATGAAAAAAAAGGGGTGTTAGATGATATAACTGATATTATATCAGGTCATGGTGCAAATATCAGTTATGTTCACCTTTTTGTTGAAAAAAACAACATGGGCTCCATTAACCTGGAACTAGAACATGTTGAAGACATAGGTGATTTAATCAATGATTTGAAAAATATTGCTGAAATCAAATCAGTTGAACTGCATGGTTCTCAACTTGATATCTACGGAAAACGTATAATCATAGTCGGTGGCGGAGCACAGGTATCCCAAGTGGCAATGGGTGCTATCACTGAAGCTGACAGACACAACATACGTGGAGAACGTATCAGTATTGATACAATTCCATTGGTTGGTGAAAAGGATTTGGCCGAAGCTATTGAGGCTATTTCAAGACTTCCTCGTGTAAGTGCTTTGGTTCTTGCTGGTTCTCTTATGGGTGGGGAAATTACTGAATCTGTTAAAAAAGTTAAGGAAGAAAGTAATCTGATTGTAATTTCTCTTAAAATTTGATATAAAGCCTGAATATCTTATCAAAAATATTTTTCTATTTCAATTTAATTAAATCATTAAATCAAATATCCAGGCTCGTTATAAATTAATGCTATAAATTCGAGTTCATCATTTGAATTATTTTCTAAACTGTGCCATTGTCCGACATTTATCACGCATACATCTCCGGCTTTTACATGAGTTTTTATTTTTTCGCCGTTTTCCGTATTTCCCTCGTAAAAATCTCCTTCACCCTTCAAAATATAATACGGCTCAGTGTCCTTTTCATGTTGATGCCAACCAACACACGAACCGGGTTTTAATTTCATATGCGCGTATAATCGGCCATGCCCATATAATTCGGACTTGCTGACAATTTCGCGTTTCAATGCTTTTCCATGTCCGCCGGCTAAACCTTCAACCTCTTTAAATTCTTCACGTCTTATCATCCCGATTAACCTCCGAAATTATTAAAATCGGCTTCACTTACAAATCTCGTAAACTCCCGCTGAAATATTAATTTTATCGTTCCAGTATTACCATTACGATTTTTTGCGAGCCTTAATTCTGTTTTGCTGTCAAGTTCGGAATTTTGTTCAGCTTTGGCCTGTTCAGTATAATAATCTTCACGGTATAACAACATTACAATATCTGCATCCTGTTCAATCGCTCCAGAGTCTCGCAAATCTGATAATTGAGGCTTCTTCTCGGAACGCTTCTCAGTTTCTCGCGATAATTGCGACAATGCTATTACCGGGCAATCAACCTCACGAGCCACAATTTTAAGCATTCTGGAAATTTCTGAAACTTCCTGCTGTCTGCTGTCCGGCCTATGATTTCCAACGCTCATTAACTGCAGATAATCCACAATTATTAAAGCAAGTTCGGGATGCTGATTTTTAAAACGCCTGCACTTCGTACGAAAATCCAAAATATTTAAATCCGATTCATCGTTTATATAAATATTTTTCTTCGTTAAAAATTTTGCTGCCCCGTTCAATCTCTGCCAGTCGTCGGCATCCATTGCGCCGTGTTTCATTGCTGACATATTTATCAGGGCTTCGGCTGCGAACATTCTCCGAACTAATTGCTCGGCTGACATCTCCAAACTAAATATTAATATATACGGGTTATTATCATCGCCGCCTCCAAATTGAGCTATATTTAAAGCTAATGCAGTTTTACCCATTGAAGGACGTGCCGCCAAAATATTTAAACTTCCCTTTTGAAAACCAGTAATATAATTATCCAAATCAGCAAAACCTGAAGGAAATCCCGCAATTTTTTGACCAGAATTTTTATAAGCATCCTCAACTTTTTTAAATGCTGGTGCTATCAGCTCGCTTAAAGATTTAAAATCAGAAGATTTTTTACTCTGTACAGCCTCAAATATTATTTTTTCGACTTCGTTAATTATTTCTTGGCTCTCAATTTCATATCTATACGATAAATTTATAATTCTGTTGCCTGCTTCTATTAATCTACGGCGAAGCGCGTGAGTTTTTACAATTTCAGCATGATAAATTATATTAGCGGTCGTCCAAATTTTATCAACTAATCCAGCTAAAAATTCCGAACCTCCTAAACGTTCAAAAACTTTCCGATTGGTCAACTCCTCCGAAACAGTTATAAAATCTATCGGCTTATTTTGAGAATACATCTCAAGCAATACTGCCCAAATATGTGCGTTATCAGAGTTATAAAAATCTTCCGGCTGTAAAATTTCTATAGCTGAACCTAATGCCTCGCGCGATAAAATTCCAGCTCCTAGCACCGCACGTTCTGCTTCTAAACTGTTCGGAAGTTCGTATAATTTCTCAGGCATTTTTTATTTTTTTTACTTTTACTCAATCGGAATAACATTCAAAACCATATCCGCATTAACACCAGAATATAATTTAATCGAAATTTTATAATTTCCAGATTGCTTAATTGTTTCATCGAGCTTTATATTTTTCTTGTCAAAATCTTTTAACCCGTATTGCTTTATTAATTCCTCAGCAACTTGAGCAGAAGTTATACTCCCGAATAATCTGCCGTTTTCGCCTGATTTAGCTTCAACTTTTATAATTTTGTCCTGTAAATTCTTTTTCAATTCGAGAGCTTCAGCGCGTAATTTTTCATCTTTAGCTTTTAATTTTGCCTGCTCGTTCTTCCATTCGTTTAATTTTGCTGGAGTCGCTTCAATCGCTAAACCCTTCGGCAATAAAAAATTTCTCGCATATCCATCCGATACATCAACTAACGCTCCAGACTTCCCTAATTTATTTACATCAGATTTTAAAATTACTTTCATAAAATTAAATTTCCTCCGAGATAAAAAATTTTTTCACACAACATTTTAACGCATAAAAAAATACTCCTCCTAAAATTTTAGAAAGAGCATTTCACAAGTTAATTTTAAATAACTTTAAACTTTAATACCCAAATTGCATTTTATATAATTCCGAATATAATCCACCGCTCTTAATTAATTCGTCATGTGTCCCGCTCTGAATTATTTCGCCGTCTTTTATTACTATTATTCGATCAGCTTCCCGAACCGTTGATAACCTGTGAGCTATTATAAAACTCGTTCGGCCTTCCATAGCTCTATTTATTGCTTTTTGTACTTGATATTCTACAGCTGAATCCAACGAAGACGTAGCCTCATCCAATATTAAAATTTTCGGGTCGCGTATTATTGCCCGTGCTATTGCTATACGTTGACGCTGCCCACCAGATAAAGTTACACCGCGTTCACCAACTTCAGTTAAATATTTTTCGGGCAGACTCTCTATAAATTCCCGAATGTCCGCAGTTTCAGCAGCCTTTATTATTTTATTCATGTCCTGTTCAAGCCCGTACGAAATATTAAAAGCTATTGACCCACGCATTAAAATACATTCTTGTGGGACGATGCCTATTTGTTTGCGCAATAATTTCAGCGATAAATTTTTTACATCATGGCCGTCAATTAAAATTTTCCCTGAAGTCGGATTATAAAATCCCGGAATTAAATCCGCTAATGTAGATTTACCTGAACCAGTCGGCCCAACTATAGCGATGCGTTCACCGGGTTTTACATCGAGATTTATATTTTTTAAAATTTCTTGTCCCGAAACATATTCAAAATTTACGTTTTCAAATTTCACCGCTCCTGTAATTCTGCCGGGATCTTCTCCGTTATTTTCTCCTGCGCTCTCAACAGGATAATTAAACATTTCAAAAATTCGATCTGCCGCTGCGAGTCCTGTTTGTAAATTTCCCATTTGATTCATTATTGTGCGTATTGGCTGAACCATAAAAGCTATATACCCAACAAATGAAACTAATTCACCGGGCGTTAAACTTCCATCAATTACGCTGTGCCCTCCGATCCAAACAACTACAGAAAGCGCAAAAATTAAAAATACTTCAATCGCTCCGGATAAAATTCCCTGTATAGAAACTGAATGCATTAAAGCCCGATAATTTTCAAGATTCGCAAATTTAAAACGCTCAAGCTCCTGATCTTCAGTTGCAAATGACCTCACTACTCTTATTGCTGAAAATGCTTCTTGAACCGTCGCAGTTATATCCGCTAAATGTTCCTGAACACTGTGGCCGACTTTTCGTAATTTCTTCGCAGCAAATGACAGCATAAAAGCTACAACAGGCAAAATTAAAATTATCATGCACGTTAATTTCCAGTTGATATAAAATATAAATCCAAACATTCCCAAAAACGTTATTAAATTAAAACTTAAATCAACCAGTGATGAACTCGTCAAATTTTGCAGAATAGCGACATCATTTGTTACACGGCTCATCAATTCACCGACTCGCGAAGCATATATTTTTTTTAGTGACATCCTCTGCATATGATCATATAACTTTATGCGTATGTCCATTACTATACTTTGGCCGGCCTCGTTCATTAAATATTTATGCCAGTATGTAGTAATTGCTTTTAATGCGAAGATCAAAACTAAAACTCCGCAAATTAAATTTAATACTGTCATGTTGCGAGAAATTAATACATCATCGACAACACTTTTAAATAACCATGGAGGCAGAACATTTAAACCGGATGAAGCCAACATAAAAACAGTTGCCAAAATAATTTTAAATTTATATTTTTTCGTATATTCGAGTAATTTAAAAATTGAATTATTTTTTTTCATGATTTAATTATTTTTATTTCGCCGAAATAATATCGCATAATCTCGAAGCTGCACCATATTCGCCAGATAATTTTAATAATTCTTCACGAGTCTTATTTAATTGTTCAGGGCGATTTATATCCTCGTAAATTTTTTCCGCAGCATCTTCCGGCGTAATATCTCCATAAAGTTCACTCATAATTTTATTTTTCGTTAATCTGTTTGGAAGCGAAATAACTCCGCCCCAGCGTTTTATAACTTTCATGAGAGCGATACGGCGTATTTTTTTCCCGAAATATGGCAGGCCAGCTATTAAACCAGCTACACCGCTCACGGGAATTAACTCCAAAAATTTTTCAGGCCCGACTACTAAACTCGGTAAACCAGAATGCATTAATTCAAAATTATTTGTACCCGGTTGAGTTAAACAATAATCAGCTTCGGACATTGCGACTCCTGCTCCGCATCTAACAGGATTTAAACCGGCTTCGCTCCATTCCTCAAATTCCTCGACAGGCATAAATTGAGAAAATAATGTCCTGACTCGAATATCTTTAATTTTTTTCTCCAAATTTTTTTTAACATCTGAAGCCCATTCAAGTGCAGCATGACGAATTAAAGGACGACTGCCGGGTAAAAATAATATTCTCGGAGAATTTTCAAGTTTAGGCCAGTTCCATGCTTGAATATTTGCCGGAGTTAAATCAAGTTTTAGAGCATCCTTCACTAAATCCCCAATTGGTTCAGAATTTCTAATTTGTCGAGCCTGCGCCTTAAATGCCGTTAAAACTCTTGCGCCAATAGGAATTTTTCTCGCACCATATGTATAAACTGTTAAAGGGACTCCCGCATGTTTTGAAAGTCTAGAGCCGAATATAATATCTCCGCCTAATTGTATTACATGATCAGTTTTTTCTTTTGCTATGTCGCGCCAAATTCTCGCAGTTCCTGAAGGCCCTTCCAGTTTATCAACTCCCAATAACGATGCAGCTTCGCGTTCATATCCTGAAGCAAATTGACAAGGCAATAACCATAATGAAACAGAATGCCCCCTCTTTCTTAATTCCATAATGACCGGTCTAGCCCAACCCCATAACTCTCCGGGACCATTTGTTAAAATGCTTACACGCAAAAATTTTCACCTGCCAAAGAATTTTTAATTTTGTAATTTTATAATAATTCGTAATTTCAGCACGATTTTTATATTTAATTAATTAATTTAAATTTTTCGGCACAACATGAAATATTTATTAAAAATTTATTTTTCACAACAAAATTATTATACTCATGACTGAAATATAACAAGTTAAAAGGAATCTATATTTAATCATGTATAAAAAATTATTGCAGAGCATACGAGAATATAAAAAATATTCAATAGAAGCATCGTTTTATGTTTCATGTGAAGTCATAATGGAATGCATTATCCCGTTTATTGTCGCAAAATTAGTAAATCAAATAAGAGCCGGAATAAATTTTAACGAATTAATTTTTAACGGAATATTATTAATTATAATGGCGTTCATGTCGTTATTATTTGGAATTTTGGCCGGCAATGCTTGTTCTACTGCTTCGTGCGGATTCGCTAAAAATTTGCGTAATGACATGTTTAAAAATATTCAAAAATTTTCATTTGACAATATCGATAAATTTTCAACCGCTTCACTCGTAACAAGATTAACAACTGATGTGACAGATGTTCAACAGGCTTACATGATGATAATAAGAACTGCTATAAGAGGCCCCCTAATGTTAATTTTTTCGTCTGTGATGACTGTCATCATGGCCGGGAAAATTGCATTTATATTTTTAATTGCAGCTCCCTTTTTAGCTTTTGGATTAATTTATATAATTCGTAAATCAATGCCGATTTTTAAAATTTTATTTGATGAATACGACAATTTAAATAATTCTGTCCAGGAAAATATACACGGCATAAGAGTAGTAAAAGCATTTGTGCGTGAAGATTTCGAGAAAAATAAATTTGCTGAAGTGTCGGGAGATTTGTGCAAAGAATTTACATCAGCTGAAAAAATTATAGCTCTCAATAATCCATTAGCTCAATTTAGTTTATATGTAGTAATGATTTTTATTTTATATTACGGAACTTATAAAATTGTTATTTCCAATGGCTTAGATCTTGATGTCGGTCAAATTTCATCGCTCATAACTTACAGCACTCAAATTTTAGGGAGCTTAATGCGGCTCTCGATGATCTTCGTAATGATAACTTTGGCACGGGAATCAGCACTGAGAATTTTTGAAGTTTTGAACGAAAAACCTAATTTAATTAACCCGGTCAACGGCCTGAAAAAAATTGATAACGGCTCAATTGAATTTCATAACGTCAGCTTTAAATATTCAAATAATAATAATTTTGCGTTGCGAAACATAAATTTAAAAATCGCATCCGGCCAAACTGTTGGAATTTTAGGCGGAACAGGTTCATCAAAATCTACGCTAATACAATTAATACCGAGATTATATGATGTCAACGAAGGCTTTATAAAAATTTCCGGCCATGACGTGAGGGAATATGATTTAAAAATTTTACGTAACAATGTAGCAGTCGTATTACAAAAAAACGTATTATTTTCCGGGACCGTACGAGAAAATTTACAATGGGGAGACAAATATGCAGATGAAAATAAATTAAATTGGGCTTGTGAAATTTCTTGCGCTAGTGAATTTATAAATAAACTTCCAGAAAAATTTAATACTAAAATCGAACAGAACGGGACAAATTTATCAGGCGGACAAAAACAAAGGCTCTGCATTGCTCGTGCACTCCTGAAAAATCCAAAAATTTTAATCCTCGATGATTCAACGAGCGCGGTGGATACTCATACAGATGCGATTATACGCAAATCTTTACGCGAAAATTTACCGGATGTCACTAAAATTATAATTGCTCAGAGAATTTTATCTGTTATGGATTCTGACAAAATATTTTTAATGGATGGAGGCGAAATTATAGCGGAGGGAACTCACGAAAATTTACTAAAGAATAATAAAATTTATGGCGAAATTTACACGTCGCAACATAGAAATTAAATTTTAAAGGAGTGAAATTAAAAATGTTAAGGAGATTTATTTTTATTTTTATCGCAGGTTTAATAATATTTTTAAATTTAAATTCTGTTTGTTATGCTTCATGGTGGAATTTTTGGGAGAATAATAATAATAAAAATGTTTCATCAAATGATGTTAAAGCTGAGAGCGGAGAAATTTTGCCGGATTATTTGTCATCGAGCTGGGAAAAATTATCAAGTTCTTTAACTGGTGCTCTTGAACGCCGCGACGGTAATGAAAATTTACCTGATAAATCATGGTTTGGAGATGATAAAATTTCCAACGCTCAAAAAATTAATAATTTACTCGATCAGGCAGTTTCAATTTTAATACAGGGTGAAGCAGGGAATTTAAGACGGGACGCGAGCAGATTACGCGAAAAAATTTCAAAATTGGGCACTGAATTAGATGGATTGAGAAATAAAAAAATTACTGCTCCAGAATCCAGCATGATCCCATTTACATTAACGCGCGAAAAAATTAATAATAGAATCACTGAACTCGAAAACGAAATAAAAAATTATGAAAGCGAGATCGAAAGTATTAATTTAAAAATAGCTGTTGAGTTAAGAAATTTGGGGCTTGAACTCGATAATAATCAAATCGATATATTATTAAATTCTGTTACGGGTGATGACCTGTTAAACAATGCCGTAATATTTTCAAATGTAAAACTTGTTGTCGCTAAACTTGAAGAGCTTGCAAAAAATGAAACTAACAACCTCGAAATTAATCGCCGTTATACAGGAATGTATTTAATTTTGAACGATTTATTAATTTACACGCAGGCAGAACTCATAAAAAAAATTGACGCGGATTATAAGCCAAAATTAAACGCAGTCATAAAGGAAGCTGAAAATTTACAGCGTGAAGCACTTACGAAGAGCCGTAATAAAAATTATTCTGAATTTCAGCGTAAAAGTTTTTTGTCAAATTCTGATGCTAACGGCTTAACGATAAAGGTCGGGAAATTATATTTAGATTTATTAAACTCTCAACGCTCGGTATTAAATGCCAGTTTGAAAAATTTAAAATTAAATCGTGATTTAGCTGAAAACACTTACAGAACTGTCAGGAGTTCCGGAGAATTGAGAAATTTAATACACTCCGGGCTTTCGTTGTTTGATAATATAAGCGCGTTGAGTATGCCTGAGTTAATGCCTTTTGAAAATGCTGCAATGCGTGAAGAATTTGAGGAAATAAATCGCAGGTTAAAAAATTAAAATTAAAATTAAAATTTAAGTTCGCAAAATTTCAAAATTTGAGGGGGAAAAAATTTTTAAAATGAGCGAATGCAGTCATAATTGCGAAAATTGCAGCTCTAATTGTTCCGGCCATGAAATACACCCGGAATTTACAGCAGGAAACGCGGGCGTAAAAAATGTAATTGGAATAGTGAGCGGTAAAGGCGGCGTGGGTAAATCTTTAGTTACGTCGTTGTTAGCTAGTGAGATGCGCAAAAAAAATTATAACGTTTCAATTTTGGACGCTGATATTACTGGGCCATCGATCCCTGAAATTTTTGGGGTGCATGAAAAAATATTTTCAGATGGGATTTTAATAAACCCTTTGCAGACTAGAACGGGAATAAAAATAATTTCGATGAATTTATGTTTACCTGAAGAAAATGCTCCGGTGGTTTGGCGCGGGCCTGTAATAGCTGGAGCAGTAAAACAATTTTGGGAGGAAGTTGACTGGGGCGAAACTGATTATATGTTTATTGACATGCCTCCCGGAACTGGTGATGTGCCTTTAACGGTGTTTCAGAGTCTGCCGGTGAAAGGAATAATTATTGTGACGACTCCGCAGGAATTAGTGAGCATGATAGTGAGCAAAGCTGTAAAAATGGCTGAACTGATGAATATTCCAGTGTTAGGACTAGTAGAGAACATGAGTTATTTTGAATGTCCAGAATGTAAAACGAAGCATTATATTTTTGGTTCGAGCCATGCCGACGAAACGGGAATAAAAATAATTTCGAGACTGCCATTTAATTCAAAATTTGCGGAGTTATGCGATGCCGGAAAAATTGAGGATTTTGATGCAGGAAATATGTTAAACGAAATTTTACAGGAAATAATAAAGCTCTCATAAAATATAAATATAAAAAAATTTCCCCCAGTTGCGAAATATAAAAAAATTTTTCAGCTGAGGGACTTTATTTTTATTTTTATAAAATTTATTTATGCTTCGATCGGGATTTCTGCTTCATCTTGTCTCGGCCATGTTGATGTCCATGTACGAACAGGCAGACCCCAAATATTTATAAATCCTACGGCAGCAGAATGATCAAAACTATCTCCCTCAGAATATGTCGCTAAATCATGACGGTAAATGCTTTTATTAGTCTTCATGCCACGCACAACACACTGACCTTTGAATAATCTTAATTTTACAGTGCCGTTTACATATTTTTGTGTATCGTTAATAAATGCGTTGATCGCTTCACGTAAAGGCGAAAACCAATAACCTTCGTATGTAAGTTCCGCAAATCTTGTCTCTAATTCGCGTTTTGATTTTAAAACTTGTTTATCGAGCGTTAACGTTTCAATTGCACGATGTGCCGTTAATAAAACCGTTGAGCCTGGAGTCTCATAACATTCACGAGACTTAAATCCTACAAGCCGATCCTCTATCATGTCAATACGTCCTACACCATGACGGCCAGCTATAGCATTTAATTTTAAAATTAATTCGACTCCGTTTAATCTTTCGTTATTTAATTCGATGGGCAAACCATTTTCAAATTTTATTTCTACAAATTCCGGAGTGTCTGGACCTTCAATAGGATTTTTTGTCATCTCGTAAGCATCTTCCGGCGGTTCGTTCCAAGGATCTTCCAACATCCCGCACTCAATCGAACGACCCCATAAATTATCATCTATGCTATAAGGTGAACTCGCTGTAGCTTTAACGGGTATTCCATGTTTTGCGGCGTATTCCATTTCTGCTTCACGAGTAAAATGCCAATCACGCACGGGGGCTAAAACTTTTATTTTTGGATTTAAAGCAGTTGCACAAACTTCAATCCTAACTTGATCCTGCCCTTTACCCGTGCAGCCATGCGCAACAGCGACAGCACCTTCTTTATTTGCAATATCAATTAAAGTTTTTGCGATCAACGGACGAGACAACGCAGATACAAGCGGATAAGTCCCTTGATACATTGCATTAGCCTTCAAAGAATGCCAGACATAATTCTCAACAAAAGTTTTTTTAAGATCAAATATATATGCTTTAATTGCTCCGCTGTGAAGTGCTTTTGATTTCGCGGCTTGTAAATCGACATCTTTTTGTCCTACATCTGCCGTCATTGTTATTACATCGTATCCTTGTTCGGTCAGCCACATTACTGCGACTGAAGTATCAAGCCCACCGCTGTAAGCTAAAACGGCTTTTCCTTTTTTTTCAGGCATTTAAATATTTCCTTCTTTCGAGTTTGTTAAAAATTTTATATTTTATAAAACCCCGTGAATAATAACATAATAATTAATACGGCAATAATTTCCAAAGTAAATTTATAATCGGATCGAAAAATATATTTATAATTCCTGTCAACAATAATACAAATAAAATTATTAATCCGTAACGCTCAAGCCAATAATAATATTTCATGTACTTATACGGCAAAAATGCTTCCAATACTCGCGAACCATCAAGCGGAGGAATCGGAATTAAATTAAATGCCGCTAAACCCATATTTATATTTACCATTTGGCCTATAAAAATTAATCCTGCTCTACCAGTTAATTTATACCACCATATTCCCAAATATCTTAAAAATAATATTGCTATTACCGCCGTTAAAATATTTCCTGCTATACCTGCCAACGATACAATTATTAAATCTAATCTCGGATTTTTAAAATATCTCACGTTGATCGGTACAGGTTTCGCCCAGCCAAATCCTACAAGCAATAACATTAATGTCCCAATTAAATCAAAATGTTCAAACGGATTTAATGACAACCTTCCAGAACGTTCAGCAGTCGGATCTCCGCACATCTTCGCTGCTAAACCATGACAAAATTCATGAAATGATAATGCCCATAATAATGCAGGTATCGTTAATATTAATTTAATTGGATCGCTTAATAATCTCAATTTATTTTTTACCTCCAGAATTTTTTACAACTTTATCCGAAATTATTGCATCTCCGAATTTTATTACAGGCTCGGAAATTCTACCGCTTATTTTTAAATCGGCAGGGACATCTCCAATTACCGCATTAATATTTATTTCGGGATCATTGGCATATATTGAATTTATTTCACCGGCTGCTGTTATTGGTAGAGCGTTTATTTTTCCGCTCAAAACATCAAATAATAATTTCTCGTCCGAAATGTTGAACTTTAAAATCATATCCCCAAATTTTTGGCCGAAACATTTAAAATTTTTGCTGTCAATTGAACCCGATAATTTATAATTTTTTAAATTGCCGTTTAAATTCAAGCTTAAATTAATTTTTCCTTCTGGACGAAAATTTTTTACGTACGGAATAATATTTAAATCTAAATTTATATTCTTAACTGTTACATCAAAATCCCGAAGCCCTGCAGTCCCGTATAAATATCCCTGTGAATTATTTAAAATATATTTGCCGTTTATAATTCCTTTATGCGAATTTAATATTTTTATTTGCGCTAATATGTCCTTGAAAATTTTCCCGTCATAGGAAATTCTTGGAGCTGAAAATTTTATTAATCCGTTCGAAATATTATTTTTAAGATTGCCGGAAATATTTACGCTTAAATTTGAAATTCTGCCCCTCAATTTTGAAAGTTCGGGAATATTTAAAATTTTATCCAAGTCGTTTAAGTTCGCAGGAATATTCTGAAGCTTTATAAAGTATGACGTGTCTAAACTGTAAACCATTGCGCCATTAATCGGAATGTTTAATAACATGGCTTGAATATTATTTATATTTAAAGACCCGTAAGAGTATTTTAAATCAGCCTCAAATCTCTCAACAGGTAAACCGGAAATTTTAAAATGTTTGCAATTTACAGAGCCTGAAATTATTGGATTTGAATCGGTGCCGGTTATATCAATATCAAAATTTGAATAGCCTTTAAAAATATTTTCCGGGAGATTCGTTATTAATTCTGAAATATTTTTTAAATCGAAATCCCTCGCAGAAATATGAAAATCTATTACTCCGTTATAAAATCCTCCTGTCGCAAATATCTCGGAATTATCAAAATTTATTTGTGCACTCTCAAAATTAAAGCCGTTATTTTTTGTATTAATTTTTATGATGCCGTCAACCGGAATATTTTTAAATTGTCCAGAAAAATTCATTATTTCATCTTTCACGTTAAATACTGCCTTTGAAATGTTTATATTAAAATCCGTCCTGAAAATATTAAATTTAAGTTTTAAATTGTTAATGATGACTTTATCAATTTTTAAATTTCCCGTGAACAGTGAAAGCGAATCAGCCCTGACATCCATGTACTCGATATTTAAAATATTTTTATCGGTTTCTAATCCGTTAATTACGTAACCTTTTAAGGGATTGCCGGAAATATTTTTTATATTCAGCGACAAATTATAATGCCGTTTAAAATATTCTCCGACCTGCTTTAATAATAAATCATCACCAAAACCTACAATTGAGAGACATAATATTATTATCGAGAACATTAAAAACGCGCTCATGAAAATTTTTGAAATTATATTTTTGCTCGTCTTTAAAATATTTATCCCCTCCTTAGTCATTTGAGGAGTTACGTTAAAAATATCAGCTTGAATTATAAATTAATAATATATTCTATATAATACTTTGAATTTTTTATAAATAAAATAATTTTATTTTTCGTTAGGGGGAATTTTAAATTGCAGGGTTGTATGACAATTTTAGCGGGCCGTAACGCTACAGAATCAGGTCATGTTATAGTCGGCCATAATGAAGATGCTCCGGGAAGATTCGTGATGCAGACATATTTAAATAAAAGTATTCATCGCGGACAAAATCATAAAATTAAATTTGAAAATGATCTCGCTGAATTAGATTTACCGGAATTTAGATCAAAATTATTTTGGTCTGAAGCCAGAACTTACGATCAAAACACTTCATTTTGCGATTTATTTTTAAACGGCAACGGTGTAGTAATTTGTTCAAATAATTGCGCATATTCAAAAGAAGATAAACCGGAATTAACTGGCGGAATTGGTTACGGCTTAAGATATTTAACAGCTGAACAGGCAACCAGCGCAAAAAATGCCGTTGAAATTGCAACGGGCTTAATAAAAAAATACGGTTATGCTTCCAGCGGAAGATCTTACGCATTCGCCGATAAACACGAAATTTATATTTTGCAGGTCGTTCACGGGAAAAATTTTGCCGTTAAAAAAGTTCCTGATGATGAAATCTGCGTGATCCCAAATCATTTTACGATACATGAGCCGGACGAATTCCCAGAACTTGAAAATTTAATTAATTATTCAAAATTACGCGGCTGGTATTCCCAGAGCAATAATAAATTTGATTTCGCGCAAACTTTTCAGGCAGAAGACTCCAAAAACCTGGACAAAAATATTTACAGACAATTACGCGCGCTCGAAATTATAAATAAAAATCTTGAATATGATAAATTTAATTTACCGTTCTCAGTTAAGCCCGATAAAAAAATTAATTTGGACACGATTAAAAAAATTTTGCGCACTCATTTCGAGAATACAGAATCATTTAATAATAACGGCAACCCGCATTTTAATAAGCCTTTAACCGTTTGTAATTCCGACACTCTCGAAAGCTCAATAATTGAAATTCGCCACGATGTAGATTTAATAGCCGTTCGTTATGCTTTAGGCAGGCCGTGTAATTCGGTTTATGTTCCGTTATATTTTGGCATAAATAATCTGCCTGAAGGTTACAGCGATTTAAATCCTGATGAAGCGTTGAAGACACATTTTAAAACCCCGTTATATGAAATGGATGCGCGTAATAATTTGTGGTTTAAGTTTATGAAGTTTCAAGCCTGCGCAGATATTTTTTACCCGGATAAAACCGACAAAATTAAATCTGAAATTAAACGCCTCGAAGAAAAAATTGAACGTGAATTAAAAATGTTGGGAAATCAAATTAATTTGCGAATGAAAACCGATCCCGATATTTCTCGCGCAATGATGGAAGGCTCATCAAATTCTTGGATCGCTAGCGTTAAGTCTTGGCTTGAAATCATGTTAAAAGATTTGAAAATTACGGAGCTTGAAAATTTAACGAAAATTGCTCCCAATAAAAATTTTATTGTAAATATTCCCGGACTAGACCGCGATAAAATTAATTTAACTGAAACAAAATGCGGGCCATCGTTTAAAAATATTTCGGAGTGGTCCAGCTGCGTTAATATTTCGGATTCAGAACTTGAATTTAATTCCGGCGAATGGACGAAAAATATTACAAAATGTTTGATGGATTTATATTTAAAACTCGTATTTAAATCCGGCGAAGTTCGTGCGTATTGTCTGAACGCTTACATAAAATAATAAAATGTACGATTTACGAAAATTATCACCGAAGCAATTAATTTTATTATTTATAGTCGTATTAGCAATTTATTTCACCGGCTTTAATCCAGCTGACGAAAATAATAACGATAATAATTTTATTTCCGGGACTGTTTCGAGAGTTGTGGACGGCGATACGTTAATTTTAAATGTTTCCGGCCATGACAGGCGAGTAAGATTATTGGGCGTTGATACTCCGGAGACTGTTCACCCGAAAAAGAAAACTGAATTTTACGGCCCGGAAGCCAGCAACTTCACGAAAAAAAATTTAACCGGCAAAAAAATCTGGCTCGAATACGACAAAGCTCCCCGCGATAAATATAACAGACATTTAGCATACATTTGGCTCGTTAAACCTCAAAATATTAATGAAAATTCAATCAGAGATTACATGTTCAACGCAAAATTATTGCTCGGAGGTTACGCGAAAAAATTAATTATTAAGCCAAATTCAAAATACGCTGATATATTTTCAAAATTCGAACTCGAAGCCAGAAATTTAAAGCGCGGTCTATGGAAAAAAAATTAATTTTAAATATTTCGCCCAAAAGTATTAATCATGTATTCGATAAAATCCCCCGCTAATTCTTCGCTTATATATGGAGCTTGCAACCTCAAAGGATACGGACGTTCTACGCTCCTGAATAATAAATCTCCGTGTCCTGTTAATTTTTCTGCGCCGTTTATGTCAATTATTAATCTCGAATCGTATTCAGAAGGCAAAGTAAAAGCTGCCCGCGCAAATATTCCAGCCTTAATTAATGGGTTAATAAATTCTGCTGAAGGTCTTTGCGTCGAAATAATTAAATATATTCCCGAAGCTCTAGCCTTTTGGATCATGTGAGTAATTAAATTTAACGCTTCTGCACCGGAATTATAAAAAATTTCTGCAAGCTCATTAATTATCACGACTATATACGGTAATTTTTCTTTTGAGTCGGATTTCTTGTTATAAGATTCAATCGAACGCACGCGCATACTCGCAAAAATTCCAATACGGCGATCCATTTCGTTTAAAATTTCGTTGAACGAGTTTAAAATTTCTTCAGGCTCATAAACCGGACGAGAATATAAATGCGGTAAACCTTCATAAATTGCAAATTCAACATTACCGGGATCAGCCAGCAATAATTTTAATTCATCGGGAGTCCTGCGCGAACACATTGACAAAATTCCAGCGTGCAAAAAATTTCCGCAGCCTGATTCAGAATTTCCAGCCGTTAAAATTGTCGCTAAAGTTTCAAGTCCTGGCATAAATATTTTTGAATTAACTTGAACCCCTAAAGGTAATGGCAGTTTCATATCAGGTTTATTAAATTCTTGAGACTCCAAAAAATTCCGAAGCCCTATAATTTTGCGTTCATCTTTTGGGACTTCGATTCCGGCGTAACGTGTTCCGGGTATTGGAGCTTCGATCCTGACCGAAATAACTTCTAATGACATCGCAATCTCTTCAGCTAAATCAGAAATTTTATTTATTTTAGTGCCTGGTGCGAGTTCAATTTGAAACTGATTTATTTGAGCACCGGGAATTATGTGAGCGATAAAAGCATTAACCCCAAAATTTTTTAAAGTCGAAATAATTACGCGTCCCATGTTTTCGAGTGATTTAATTTCTTCGCGGTTATCGTAAGGTTTAGACGCTTCGCCAAATAATTCCAGAGGAGGCGGGAACATCATTGAGCTATCACGATTATTATTTAATAAATTATTTTCTGGAGCATATGCGAACGTTTCATTTTCTGAATTTTTTGGGAGCGTGACATCCGGTAAAGGTCTGCGGATTTTCCCCGAACTTAAATTTTTATTTGAGATTCTCGGTTCTGGCGCGTCAAATTCTCCGGAGTTGATCCTCATTAAAAGATCATCGAGAGCTTCAACGGGATTTATACGAGGTGTTTCATATTCGGAATTATTATTATTATTATTTTCGTATTCTTCAAATTTTGGTTCAGGTAAATTTTTAACTGGGTCAATAAATTTTACTGGTTCTGGCTTTTTAATTTTATTTTCGCGTTCACGTTCCGGGACAATAATATTAACGTTGTTATAAATATATTCTTCGTCCTGTTCGGTATCGATGTCGTAACCTTCGCCGAAAGATTTTTGAAAAGCATCGCCGACAACTTCAGAAATTGATAAATTCCAAACGTCTGAACCAAATAAAAATACTGCTAGCAAAAAACATAAACAAATTAAAATAAATGTAGCAACTGAACCAATGTTTAATAAAAAAAATCCTGCTAACATGTTGCCGACTGCTCCGGGTGTTAAAATTTTCCAGTCAGATGTATAACCGGATTCGCTCAATAATCCAAGCAAAAAAGCAAATGAAATATATAATTGCAACGTTCCGAAAATTTGTCGCCTAAATCTTGGAATCCTGAATTTTAATAATTTCGCAACGCATATATATAACCAGAATAATATTATTAAAAAAAATCCTCCGCCAAAAACTGAGCGTAAAAAATTCCCTAATTTTCTGCCGTCACCTCCCGTAATATGATTATCAGCGAGTGTCAGCATTAAATATATTCCGGCTATGAACATTATGAGCGTAAAAATATCCGGGAAATTATTTTGTTCGTTATCTCTGTTCATTTTTTTAATTCATCTCCTGTTTAAATTAAATTTTATTTATCGAGTTTAACCTGTCTTATATTTTTCAGGTGATCATTATAATTTTTTGCGAAATAATGATGACCGTCGCGACCTGCAACATAATAAAAATATTTGTTAGCTTCCGGATCAAAAGCTGCAGCCCATGAAGCGAAACCGGGTATACATATCGGACCAGGAGGAAGGCCGGGATTTTTATAAGTGTTATACGGTGAATTAATTTCTAAATCTTTATTTAAAACTCTCGTTAATTTTCGACCTGTGAGCCTCCAAGCATATACGACAGTTGCGTCAATTTGTAAGAGCATATTTGAATTTATTCTGTTGTAAATTACTCCTGCTACTCGTGCGCATTCGTCATTAAATAAAACTTCACGCTCAACCATTGAGGCTATAACGGATTTTTTTCTGATGTCTTCGGCTGTTAAATTATGTTCTGAAATAAAATTTTTCCAATGATGCCACCAATTAGAAGCGGAATTTTTCACGAGTTCATTTAAATTTCTTTCGGCTAAAAAATACGTCTCAGGCTCTAAAAATGTAATTCTTAAATTTTCGTCATAAGGCAATTTTTTTAAAATGTTTAACATTTCGGGCGGATAATTTTTGTCATCGCGAATAATATTTTTTAAATTGCTCACGTCAAAATTTTGGCTTTCGAGATTTTCGGAGAATGCGTAAAAATCCAATCCCGGAATAATTACGGCTTTTTCTAATGCAGGTTTTAAATTTCGTAATTGTCTCGCTAACATCCAAGCCGAAGACGGAACAACTTTATAATTTCCCGGACGTAATTTTTTATCAATTCCAAATTTCACCAGCCAATAAACTAATTGAGACGGCGTGCTGTTGTCCAAAGCTCCATTAATTTCAAAAGCTCTGGCAGCTTGTTTAGCGGTCATACCTGGTTCAATAATTACGTTTATTTTTTGGCCGTCGGGAATCGGGATAAATTTTTCCCATAATGATTCAGGAACTTTAAAATAATACGAATAAAAACCGGCTGAACAAATTATTACCCAGATTAAAACTATTATGAAAATGTGCATAAAATAACTTTTGCGAGCTTTCTTTAAATTATTTTTTTTAGATTTCAAATTGTCAGGACGAATTTTTTTACTATTCAAAATTTAACGCACTCCGGATAAAAATATAAATATAAATTTGCGCTAATTATAACGAATTTTAAATATTTTTATTTATTCCTCACTGTCATTATTCTTTAAAATCCTTATTCTGCCTTGAACGTTAATTTTTAAATAATATTCTTTGTCGTCAGCTCCAGAAATTTTTAAAGTGAACGCCGGAGACATTGTCCCCCATTGAGCTGAATAAGTTGCAGAATTTATAATATTACATTCAAAACTGCAACCGTTATCAGCGTTAAAAATTCCGTCATCAAAAGTTATTTTTTTATTGTTTACGTAATATGAGATTTCAATTAATTTTTTCTTGAACGATATATTTAAATTTGTGTGCGTCGTCTTTGAAATATGCATAAACTTATAAAAATAATGCTGTAATTTCTGGGCTTCCTTTTCGGCTGAAAATTTTGGGCTTGAAAATATCGGCGTAATAATTACCAGCGATGAAAATATTAAAGCACAGAATAATAATTCTAAAAGTGTAAAGCCCCGACGCATTTAATTAAATAAATTGATAAATAAATTTTTGATTTTCAGGACGATATTAAATTTTATTAAGCCGCCTGAAATTTTTTGTGACTCCGAAATAATAATACTTTCAAATAATCCCGATTGGTTCAAACCTTCTAACATCGTCGACATAATTTTATTATCAGGAGCATGGGCCTCAATGTTTAAAATATTTCCTGAGAAATTTGCTTCAGTTAAGCTGATCCCTGCGCCTGCGTTAGCTTCGAGAGCGTTTAAAATTTCCAGCGCCGGAATATCTTCCTGTAAAAAATTTACTCGTTTTAAAATTTCGTCGCATTTCTTTTTTAATTCTGAGTTCTCGTTCAATAAAATATCTCTTTGTTTCGACATCACGTTAATTGTTTCAAGTAAAATTTTATTCCTGTCCGATAAAAAATTAATATTCATAATCGCAAGCCCAACAGCTCCGGCCGAAAATAATAAAAATATTCCGCTCAATAAAATTCCTGTTAAGCGTTCTAAATTAAACGAATGATTTTTTTTATATTCTGAAATATATTCTGGCGGAATTAAATTAATTTCTGGTTCAGCTGCTAAACCTTGAGCAAAATAAAATATTTTTTCGTCATCATCAATTTTTATAACGTCATTAACTTTTGAATTTGTGCCGGTTTCAATAAATCGTACAGTTTCATTAATATCGTTATCGTTGTTAAATTTTCTGTATAAAAATCCCTTACGGTTATAGCTTGCAATAATATTCTCGTTTGTAACAGTTATAAAAATTCCGTCATCGATTTCCGGTACAGCTCTTAAAACTGCCATGCTCAACGGTTCAACGCCGATAACTTTAATTTTTGCCTGTTCAGCCAGATTTAATATTTCAAAAAATTTTTTTCTGGGATAAGCTGCGGCCATAAAAATATATTTCCCGGCTAAAGTTAAAATTTTTATTACATCGAAAACCATATCGGAATTTTTAACTTGAAAATAATTTTCAAAATCTAAATTTAAAGCGTCCTTTACATCGTTTACGCTCATGTCTGATGGAAATTTTACGGGCTTAATTATTGCTCCTGGAATTCCCAAATTTACGGGTTTAATATTTTTTAATTTCGCGAAGGATTTTTTTAAACTGTTATCGATTTGGATTTTTTCACAACGTAAAATATTATTATTGTTATGCTTATCGACTTCGACATAAACCAAAGAATTATTAATTATTGCTAAACCTGCAGACATTTATATTTAAATTGATCCTTTCCAGAAAATAAAATTTTTAATACCAGATTTCTCGCGAAAATAACGGAACTACGTCAATAATTTTAACATGGCCGGAAATTTCTTGAGCTTTATAAATTTTTTCGAGCATAATATTTTGACGTTCATCAAATTTTAGGAATGCGCGAATTAAAAAGGAATTATTATTCATCGGCGGGAAAAATCTTTTAGGAGCTTCAATATTAAAATATGCTTCGTTTGAATATCTTAAAGAGTCCGTTAAATCTCCGTGCTGAAAATTCAAAGTGTAAATAATTAAATTATCCTGACATAAATTTTTCAGAGAGATATTTGTATAAAAGTCCTGTAATTTTTTGCCGAGTTTATAATCTGAACTAACTGGAATTTTATTTAACGTTTCAATATTTTTGATGCCCTGTTCAATTAAATTTTCGAGTTTTAATCTCGTGTAAAAAATTTTGTTTTCAATCTGCGAATAATCCGAATGCCATTTAAACAGCGTGAATATTATAGTGATTAAAAATAAAATCATAACGCAGAAAAATAAAACTATTAAAAGCGAGCTGCCTCTATGAGTTAAATTTTTTATTATTTTTGTTTGCTCCCCTGAAAAATTTATAATTTAATAATTTAAATGTTATTATACTGCGCATGAATATTAATCAGGATCATAAACCAGTTTTATTAAATAAAGTAATCGAAATTTTAAATTTAAATCTCGATATTAAATATAATAATGCTCCCGAAATTTTAGACGGAACTCTCGGAGCCGGAGGATATTCTTGTGCGGTTCTTGAGAATTTTTTAAATTGTAACGTTACGGGAATTGATCAGGACGAAAATGCTTTAAATATTGCTCGCGAAAAACTTTTAAAATTTAATTCCAGAATAAAAATTTATCACGCAAAATTCAGCGATATAAAAAATATTTTTCCAGATAAAAAATTTAATGCTTTTATGTTTGATTTAGGTGTGTCAAATATGCAGCTTGTAAATTCTGATCGGGGATTTTCGTTTAATAATAATGGCCCTCTTGATATGCGCATGAATCCGGAAAATAATTTAACGGCTTCGGACGTGTTATTTAATTTGGATGTTGATGAGCTTACAAAAATTTTCAGGGAATACGGTGAAGAGAGATTTTCAAAATTAATTGCCCGTGCAATAAAAAATTATAATTCCAGAATTGAGACGACTGGCGAACTAGTTAAAATTATTCGCGAAGCTCTGCCGAAACCTGTTCAGCGTAAAATTGGAACTCATCCGGCTAGAAGAATTTTCCAGGCTCTGAGAATTTACGTAAACAACGAACACGAAGAATTAAAAATGATGCTCGATCAAATTCCGGCCATGACGTTTAATAATGCTGTAATAATAATTGTGTCGTATCATTCCGGCGAAGATCGAACAGTAAAAAATAAATTTCGTGAATGGCAGCATAATAATTTGGGAAAAATTTTAACTAAACATCCAATTGCTCCGGACGAAAACGAAATTAATGAGAATTATAAATCCCGAAGTGCTAAATTAAGGGCATTTAAATTTATTTTCAATCAGTAAATTATGCGTTTTTTTTAAATTGTGTTAATATTCACGGACTAAAAAAGATTTTTATTTAATCACAACGTAGCAATAATTGGGGGCGAAGGGAGTGCGCAAAAAAAATATAAATCCTTTTAAAATGGGGTTTAAACTTGTTTTATTACTTTCGATAGGTGTAGGACTTATCACGGGGCTGGGGATATTGCGTTATAGATCTTCACAGCTTGCGTGGTATCTTGAGTCGGTAAATGATTCGATTCAAAAATTTTCAGATGAAGAAGTAATTTTACGTCAAGAGTTGTCCGCGCTGGTTGCTCCCATAAGGATATACAGTTATTGTAAAGAAGTTTTAGGAATGCAAAAAGTTTTAAAAGCTGAAGTAATTTCTGTACATGCTGGCGGAAATAATTTGGCTTCAAGAAAATCATCCCCCGAAGAAGAAAAAGGTTGGCTGTCTAAATTCTCATGGCTGATCGGAAAATAAAAAAATCTGATGACCTCAAACGCGCCGGAAATCCTTGGGTATTGTTTGTTGGAGTTTTTTGCGTAATCGGTGGGGTTTTAGTAGCTCGTCATTGTTATCCTGAACCTAGAGTCATGCAGCAATCTCAACGTCAATATTGGCGCAGAGTTGATGTAAAACCTACGAGAGGAATTATTCAGGATACTCGCGGGAATGCTTTAGTAATATCTGATACGCTTCCGAGTTTTGCCGTTGATCCTTCGATGATGACTTCTGAAGATGTAAATAAATTATTTGATTACACTGACGCAGAAACTTTTATGAAATTGCAACAGGCTGCCGGAGGAAATTCAAGATTTTTATGGATTCGTCGAAAAGTTGCGGGGACTGAAGCAGAAAAATTAAATTCATTACGTAAAGATGTGAACGGATTATTTTTAATAGAAGAGCAGTACAGAAAATATACTAATCAGGGATTAATGTCGCATGTTTTAGGTTTTTGCGATCTAGATAATAAAGGCATCGCAGGAATTGAACAGGCTTGGGATTCAACTTTATACAGCCCTCCAGGACAAAAAACAGTCGTGCGCAAACAAGGAAGCCAGCCGGCAGCATTAGTCGAACAAAATCCCGACACTCATACAAAAACGCCAATTATTACGCTGACGCTCGATACAAGAATACAATATGTTGTAGAAAAACATTTATATAACGCAGCAAAAACTAACGGAGCTAAATGGGCGGCCTGCGTTTGCATGAATCCGAACACCGGCGAAATTTTAGCGATGGCGAGTTATCCAACTTTTGACGCGTCTAACAGAAAAGGTCTCGATATAGAAGCGTTATCGAATGGTGTAGTAAGTCGAGGCTATGAACCCGGCTCAACATTTAAGCCGATATATTTGGGAATTGCTCTCGAACGTGGTTGGACTGAACGCGATGAAATTTTTTACTGCCCTGCAAAATTAAAAGTTGCTGACGGATTCATAAAGGAATCTTATCCCGTAGCATTTGGGAGCATAAATACAGCGCAATTATTAATAAAATCTTCAAACGTTGGGATGGCTCAAATTGGAATCAGAGCAGATAAAACAAAAACTTTTGAAAGTTTACAGGCTTTAGGGTTCGGGAGAATTTCTGATATTGAGCTGCCTGCGGTTGCGCGGGGAATTTTGCCGTATCCCGAAAACTGGAGAGGAATAACGCCGGCAAATATTGCGATCGGTCAGGGTTTAGCGGTCACTCCTCTGCAATTAATTACGGCAATGGCTCCGATCGTTAACGGCGGAAAATTAATGAGTCCTTACATTGTGAAAGAAGCAATAAATTCATCTGGAGAACTCGTTTACAAAGGACAGCCCGAAATTATGCGCGAAGTTTTAACGCCTGATACTGCGAGCTGGATACGTCAGGCGATGCATCGTGTTGTGCTTGAGGGAACTGGTAAAAGGGCAGCAACAAAAATAACTGAATTAGCCGGGAAAACTGGAACGGCTCAAGTTCCGGAAAAAGGAAAATATTCAGCGAGTAAATATGTAGCTTCGTTTATAGGTTTTTGGCCTTATGAATCTCCGCAATATTTAATGCTTGTCGTGATAGGCGAACCGACCAGCGGAAGAATTTACGGCGGAGAATTGGCGGCACCTCCATTTAAATCAATTGTCGAAGAAATGGCAGAACTAGAATATTATTCATAATTCATAATTCATGATTAATTATTTATTATATTAAGGCAGGTAAAAATTTTTGAGTATAAATTTTAAAGAGGTCCTGAATTTTGTACGTGATAAATTTCCAGATGCAGAAATCCGTATGAAATCTCAGGATAATTTTTTGATAAGTGAAATTTTTTCTGATAGTCGTGACGTGATTCCAGGTTCAATATTTTGCTGTATAAAGGGCGAAAAATCTGACGGACATAATTTTATAAATACAGCAATAAAAAAAGGTGCAGTCGCTTTATTATGTGAGCGCGAAATTAATAATGTTAATATTCCTCAAATTATTTTTAAGAATGCCCGCGAAGTTTTAGGAGAAATATCAGCGTTAATTTATGATTACCCGTGCGAAAAATTATTAATGATCGGCGTGACTGGAACTAACGGAAAAACTACAACAACTTATATTATTCGGAGTATTTTGGAATCAGCAGGAATCAGAACGGGAATTTTAGGCACAATAATTGAGAGCGATGGAATTAACGAACGCGAAGCCGACAGAACTACTCCGGAAAGCTGCATCGTTCAAAAATATTTAAATTCAATGGTGCAAAATAAATGCGGTGCTTGCGTCATGGAGACATCTTCACACGGTTTATTTTTGGGGAGGCTCGACGGAACAAAATACGACATTCCAATTTTTACGAATTTATACCCCGAACATTTAGATTTTCATGTTGACATGCAAAATTATTTTGAGGCAAAAAAATTATTATTCTCGAAACATTCCAAATCAAATTTTAAGGGTGCTGCAAATTCTGATAACGAGTTCGGAAAAAAATTATTAATTGAATTTCGCAATAATTTAAGGGGCTTCGGCCATGAAAATATTAAATTTTGCAGAACAGATATTCACGGGACGGATTTAATTATAACGATGAAAGATCATGACGATTTAATTTTAAAAAGCCCGTTGGTCGGAGATTTTAACGTGATGAATACTTTATGTGCAGTTACAGCCATCAGAGATCACGTAAGCGACCAAGCAATTATTAACGGCGTTGCGAATGTTCCGCAAATTCCCGGCAGGCTCGAAAGAATAAATTTACCTGATAATAAATGCTGCTTCGTAGATTTTGCGCACACACCTTCAGCGCTTGAAACAGTTTTAAAGACGGTGCGAAATTTAAACAAATCTAAATCAAACAAAATAATTTCAGTTTTTGGACACGGCGGAGGACGTTACGAATTAAACCGGCCGGAATTGGGTCGAGTAGCTTCGGAATTTGCAGACGAAATAATTATTACAAGCGATAACGCTCGCGATGAAGACCCGTTAAAAATTGCTCAAGCTATTAAATCAGGAATTAAAAATAATGTTCCGAATAAAATTATTATTGATCGTCCTGAAGCTGTAAATTTTGCGTTAAATAATATGAGTGCCGGAGATATTTTGGTGATAACCGGTAAAGGGCCGGAGAAATTCATAACGATTAAAGATAAAAAAATCCCGTTCAACGATTCAGAGGCAGTTAAATCATGGGCAGAAAAAATTTAAAGTTACGAGAATTATTTAATGTTAACGATGTCCCGGAGAAATTTTTAAATTTTGAATTTCCTTTACATTTGGCGACCGACAGCAGAGACGTAAAATTAAATGGCGCGTTTGTCGCTCTTGAAGGTGCGAAGGTTGACGGACATGATTTTATAAATCAGGCTTTGAACAACGGAGCAAAATTAATAATTGCGAAAAGAAATAAAAATTTAAATTTAAACATTCCTGAAAATATCCCGGTTATAACGCTTGATGATCCGGAAAAAGATTTATCAGAAATAGCAGCGTTAAGGTTAAAAAATTTTCCGCCTCGTGAAATAATTGCTATAACTGGCAGCGTTGGAAAAACTTCAACGAGGGCAGCACTCGAAAAAATTTTAAGCTCACATTTTAAAATACATGCTCCCGAACGCAGTTTTAATACTTTAATAGGTTGTTCGTCGACAATTTTAGGGATGCCTGAGGACAGCGAAATTTTAATTTTAGAATTTGGAGCGAATAAACCAGGCGAAATAAAAGAATTAACGGAACATTTTAAACCGACGACAGCAATTTTAACGGAAATAGCTCCGGTTCATCTCGAAGGCTTTAAAAATATCGATGGTGTTGCGCGCGAAAAATTAGAGATAACGAAATCAGAAAATTTAAAACGAGTAATATTTAATTCCGACAACGAATATTTAAAAAATTTAAACGGCGTTTCAGTCGGAAAAAATAAAAACTCTGATTATAAAATTATTTTCGAAGGCTCAAATTATAAATTACCGGACTTGAAATTTAAAATTCATCACAAAAATAAAACCGTTGAAATAATTTCTCATGTTTGGGGCAGTCACATGGCCGTACCGTTGAGTTTAGCTCTTGCAGCCGGGAATATTTTGGGTTTAAGCCTTGAAGATTGTGCGGACGAGTTAAAAAATTTTGAGGCTTTACCCGGCAGAGGTCGAGTAATATTTTTGAGCGATAATAAATTTATAATAGATGACGCTTATAACGCAAATCCTGCATCAATGTCTGCATCGCTAAAAACATTTGCGGAGATAAAAATTAAAAATAAAGCTGTAATTTTAGGAGAAATGCGTGAACTCGGAGAAAATGCCGTTAAATATCATGCTGGATTAAAAAATTTATTATCCGGAATCGAGAAAATAATTTTAGTCGGCGAATTATGGCGTGAAGCATTTAATAACGACCCCGAATATATTTATTTAAATTCTTGGCAGGAAGCATTAAGGGAGATAAAAAAATTTAATTGGTCAGGAATTTTAATAAAAGGCTCGAACAGCATCGGACTTTCAAATATAGTAAAAGCATTATGAAATTTATAACGGGATTAATATTTTTTGTGTTAAGCGTGACGCTTCAATATTTCTGGATAAAATTACAGCGCAGAATAAAATTAACGCAAGCTCAAAAAACTTACGGCATAAATATCGACGTTAAAATAAAATCCGCAACCCCTTCAATGGGCGGAGTAATATTTTTATTGCTTGGGTTTTTGGCGTTAATAATTGAATTTGATTTGAAAAATATTTTATTTTGGTCATTGCCAATTTTCAGCGGCCTAATTGGATTTATAGATGATTTCGGTAAATTCAGAACGCACACGAGCGAAGGTTTAACGAGTTTAGCAAAATTAAAATTGCAATTAATATTATGTTTAGTTTGGGTGATTCTTGTAAATTTTTATTTTGGCTTAAATTTGTGGCCCGGACTTGAAATAAATTCAATAATAAATATTTTCGCAGCGTTTATGTTTTCGGCGGGCATTATAAATTCTGTAAATATTGCTGATGGTTTAGACGGATTAGCGGGCGGAAGTTTTTTAATTTCGATGATGTTAAGTTTTATATTGATCCCGTTGAGCGAATTTAATTTTAAAATTTTAATCGAGTTATTTTTTATAGTGTCAGGATTTTTATTTTTTAATTTGCGTCCTGCAAAAACTTTTATGGGTGATACAGGCTCGCATTTTTTGGGGGGTGCATTGGCTTCAATCTGCATAATAAATTTTAAAACGCTGGCAATAATTCCATTGGGATTTATATTTATAATTGAGATGCTGAGTTCAGGTGCTCAAATAATTGCAATTCGTAAATTTCACCGTAAAATATTTTTAATGGCTCCGTTGCATCATCATTTTCAAAAAATGGGTTATGATGAGTCGTGGATAACGTTAAGATTTTGGCTTGTGCATATAATATTTGCCGGGCTGTTGAGTTTAGTATTAATTTAAAGTTTAAAATTTAAAATTTAATTTGAAAGGCGGTTGTAAAATTTCATGTATAATTTTAAAATGGCCGGGATTC
>CALCEM010000033.1 GCA_937900285.1 uncultured Fretibacterium sp.
CCCCCCAAGTAAAAATACGGATAACAAGAAGCGCAAAATAATATTTATATCCGGTATAATTTTTAATATATTATTTCTTGGATATTTCAAGTACTCAAAATTTTTAATTGAGAATATAAATTATTTAGGTTTTAATTTTCCCATTCCAAACGTAACGATTTCTCCGGGAATATCATTTTTTACTATAACGCAAATAGTGTGCCTGGTGGATTTTTATCAGGGTGTGACGAAAAATAAAAGTTTATTGGATTATATATTATTCGTTATATTTTTCCCGCATATATTGGCCGGTCCGATTTACCAGCATAAGAATATTACAAAACAATTTGACGACGAGACCAATAAAAAAATTAATTGGGAAAATTTAGCACGCGGCTTAACAATTTTTATAATTGGGCTTGCAAAAAAAGTTATGTTAGCTGATTGGCTCGCCGGACATGTAAACGATGTGTTCAGCGAAAAACTTTCTGAATTAACATTATTTGACAGTTGGCTTGTAATAATTTGTTATACGATGCAGTTATATTTTGATTTTTCTGGATATAGCGACATGGCCGTAGGAATTTCGCAGATGTTAAATATAAATATTCCGATTAATTTCAATTCGCCGTATAAGGCTTACGGAATAATAGATTTTTGGAATCGCTGGCACATGTCTTTAACAAACGCAATAACAAATTATATTTATACGCCAATGTTGAGAGCGTTTAATAATATTACGTTTTTCAATGCTATGACTGCGACATTTTTATCGATGATGATCAGCGGAATTTGGCACGGAGCTGGCTGGACGTTTGTAATATTCGGAGCGATTCACGGGACAGGACTCGTAATAAATCATGTTTGGAAAAAATATAAATTATGGATGTGGCGGCCATTAGGATATTTTTTGACGGCGTTCACGGTGTTAATGGGTAATGTATTTTTCAGGGCTGAAAGCGTTAATCAAGCGTTTAAAATTTTACGTGCAATGTTTGGATTTGATGGAGTTAAGTGGCCCGAAAAAATTGTAAATCTCGCCGAACGTTTTAATATTTTTATTGACAAATGGGAAGCCGGTCCGGGATTTATGAATATAATATATTATGCGATATTAATTTTATTTATAGCACTTGCGCCGAACTCCAACCAGATTAAAAAGAACATGAAGCCGAATATATATTACGCGATTATTTTAGCGTTTGCGTTTTACTTGATGATATTTGAACTTGGCGAAGAGGCCGAATTTGTATATTTTAGATTTTAGGAGTAAAAAATGAATTTGTATAAAAAGTTTTGTATAAATTTTATTTTAATTTTAGCTTTTTGTTTGGTCATAATCAGTCCGACATTATTTTGTATAAATTTTGGTGTTGAAGATGCTCCTGGCCGAACAATGGATAACTGGTTTAAAGTTAAAGAGGCTTACGCAAAAAAACATGAAGACGAAAAAAAATTATTTGTGTTAAGCTGCTCGACGTGTTTATATGGAGTTGATTCTAAAAAATTGGAAGATGCTTTAAATATTCCGGTTGTAAATTTTGCTACGACTAGTTCACTGCGTAAATATCAATTTGACAGGATAAAACATTCATTACGAGCCGGAGATATAGTTTTAATGCCTTTAGAATATGGAATTTATACGGATCAATCTAGTTTTGGGAAGGATCCTCAAGGATATTATATTTACGTTATGGAATTTGATCCCGAACATTTTAACAAGATGTCAACGTGTGAAAAATTATTTTTTGCTATTCACTTAAAACCAAATTTTTTATTGAAACGTACGTTTTTGCGTCCTTTATTTCATGAATACGGCGATGAGGGGGATCATTTTTTGTTGAGCAAATATTTAAATGAGAATGGCGATTTAACCAGCAACACTTACGAGACAAAATTTTATAATAAGCCTAGAATAACACCTGATCATGCTTTGAATTTAAAAGATCATCCTGGAATTGGAATGCAGAAGACATTAAAAAATTTTGTGGAGTACTGCGAAAAAAATAATATTAAACTTTATGCGACATGGCAGCCAATTTACCCGGTTACGGACAAAAATAAATTTTATGGTCATGATCTCGAATCAGTGAGTAATATCAAAAAATTTTGGAATAGTTTGGGTGTAGAAGTGCTCGGAAATTATTACGATGCGTTTTACTCTGCTGAAGATTGTTATAACAGCTGGTCTCATTTAAATGATCGAGGGAAAGAGAAATACACAAAGCATTTAATAGAATTATTGAAACCATATGTAAACGGAGAAGTTTGAAAGTGAATTTATATAAAAAATTTTGTTTAGAATTTATTGGAGCTTTATTTTTATGTCTGCTCGTAAATCCGATTTTATTTTATTTGAATTTCGGTGTAGAAGATTCTCCGGGACGCACAATAAATAATTGGCTTAAAATCAAGGAAAGTTACGCGAAGATTGTACCCCCCC
>CALCEM010000034.1 GCA_937900285.1 uncultured Fretibacterium sp.
TTATTATTATGCTTATCACAAATTTCCAAAATTTTCAACCGCCTTTAAAATTATTAAATTATTTTCTTAATTAAATATTTTAATTTACTTTTTAACCTTTGAAAACAGGCCACGCACAAATGTAATTTAATTTCTTTTTCAGTGTAATTCAGACTCTTTAAAATATTCATGCCTTCATTATAAAAATTTTTATCGTTATTAGAGTTCTTGTAATATTTATAAAAAGAATATATCGGGCTGAATTTATCACACTCAATATTATGAGCAACAAAAAATTTTATTTTCTCCACGAGAATTTTAAGCCTTACAATTTTCCTGTCTTGCGTTTCCGTTCTGGTTAATGAGTCCTTCCTCTCAGTTACGCAATAAATAGCAATTTCGCAGACATCCCACGATTTTGCGTAAAAGCCCGTCAAGTATGAAAATTTTATGTCATTTCCGCAAGGTAACTCATCAAAGCGAATTAAATTTTTTATTGCTAAATCCCTCTTTATTATTTTGCTCCAGACTACGCTACAGGAATATTTTAAATAAAATTCTGCTTTTTGTGGTGAATTTCTGTACATGCTTATATCTTCTTGGACGTATTTAGCGCGGTCGGCGTTTGTGTAAAATTCACAGTCCAAACTACAGGCATTACAAAAAATTAAATCGTAATCGGAATTTTTATATTTATCCAGAATATTATTAAGCGTGAAGAGAAAAAAATCATCGGCATCCGCAAAAATTAAAAATTTACCCTGAGCAACTTCAAGCCCTAAATTCCTCGCATGGCCGGCACCTAAATCAGATTTATCGAAAATAATTTTTAAATTTCGTGAATCATCATTTTTAAACGGGAAATTTTCAAAATTTACAATATCACCTGAGCTGTTATCATCGATTATTATAATTTCTAAGTCGTCACGCTTAGGAATTGAATTTACACAACGCATTAATAAATCAGGTATATTTTTATGCGGAATAATAACCGAAAACGCAATATTATTTTTTTCTCTCAACTCTTGCATAATAAAATTTATTCTCCGGCCATCATCAAAGCAAAAACTTTTGAATTGTTCACAATATAATTTATTTCCGTAAATTCATCAGGTTGATGCGCAACGCCGTCACATTCTTGAGACCAGACAACTGCGGGGATATTTTTACGCCTGAAAAGCGCCGCAAATGTTCCGCCGCCAATTCCGCCAGTTTTAGGAGTTAAATTTAAAACTTTTTGCGCGGATTTAATTAATAATTTTACGACTTCACTATTTGGATCAGTTATTGGAGCTGAGTCGGTTCTGTCAATTTCCAAATTAATTTTAGCGCCGGTATCATTTTCAATTTTGCTCACGATTGAACGTATTAAATTTTCGGCTTCATCGAGATCAACGCTCGGCAACACTCTGCAGTCAAATTCAAATTTTTCACGTCCCGGAACTGTATTTGTGTTTGGAACATTCGCAAATCTCCGAGTAGGCTCAAATGTCGAAAACGGTGGATCAAAATTATTATCGCGCTGTGTAAATTTTTCGTGTAAAGCCTTGTCAACTTCGTAAGCCAAAAAATTAGCAACCCGGCAGGCATTTAAACCAGTATGAGGCAGGCTCGCGTGAACTTGTTTGCCCGTAACAGTAAAAATTAATTTAAACATCGCTTTTTCTGCAATTTCTATAAAGTCACCTGCATCATTTCCGCTGTCAGGCACGACAATCAAATCATCAGGCTTAAAAATATTTCGTTCTAGTAATTTTTCAAGTCCGTAATGGCTCCCCATTTCTTCATCTGCGACAAATGCGAGCAATACAGAATATTCCGGTTCAACTCCTGCATTTAATACGGCCTTCAAAGCATATAACGAAGCAATTAAACACATTCCGTTATCGCTGACACCGCGTCCGTATAATCTTGAACCGCGCACTTCTGGTTTAAAAGGGTCTAAACTCCAGAAAGATCTATCACCTTCCGGGACGACATCAACGTGAGTTAAAATGCAAATTCGTTGAGATTTTTTGCCGGGATATTCGAGAAATAATGACGGCCTGTTTTTAGTTGGGGATTTTGGGTCGTCAACGTATTCGTATTTTAAATTTTTAAATCCTAATTCGCGTATAATTTTTTCGAGTTCCTTTAATTTTTCTGTTTCACCCGTTCCGCCGTTATGAGGAGAGATCGCGGGGAAGCTGCAAATTTTTATTAACGAGTTTACCATTTGGTCGCGTAATTTTTCGGCTTCGTTTAAAATATTTTCATCTTGCAAAATAATTCACTCTTTCACATAAAATTTATAATTGTTTTATTATAATTCAACACAAATTAATTTTAAGGAGTTATATTCGTTGGCATGAAAAAATTTATTTTGGCGTTAATGTTGTTAACAATTATACAGGGGTCAGCATATGCAAACAGAATAATAAGCGTGAAATTTACCGGGCTTGGAGATTTAACACAAGCTCCAACAATGATGCCGGAAGAAATCAGAACGTTTCCGATTACTGCTCGTGCAGATTTTAAAGAAGACGGTTTAATTGATGGTGATTATATTCCTTCAGCTTCACTCGATGTTACTGGCTTAAGCGTTACCGGCAGTGCAGAAAACTCAAAAATTTGCGATATCGAATGGATTCCAGAACAAAAATATATACAAATTACAGCAAAAAATACTGGAGTAACAAATTATACTGTTACATGTTCCGGAGTTTTAAAAGTTATCGACCTCGAAGGATTTGAAGATTTTTCCGATTTAAACAACGTTACAAAATTGATCGCAGTAACAAGCGATGGCTCATCTTACGAAGGCTCAACCCCATCAAGTAGCAGCGGAGGATGTAATTTAAATTTCAATGGCACGATTTTAATTTTTATATTTGCTTTAATTTTAATATTTTATGCGCGTAAAAAATTTTTAAGTTGACATAAATTTATAAAACTTGTAATATTCAAGGGTAATATTTCATTTTAGTTTATATAAATAAATGTTACTAGTTTAATTTTAATTTTCAGGAGGCTTTTTTTTATGGCTCAGGGTACCGTTAAGTGGTTTAACGAGAGCAAAGGCTACGGTTTTATTACTGCTGATGAGGGTAAAGACGTTTTTGTACATTACAGCGCAATTCAGGGCGAAGGCTTCAAAACTCTCAATGAAGGACAAAAGGTTTCATTTGATGTAGTCAGTGGTGAGAAAGGTCCTCAAGCTGCAAACGTTACAAAAATTTAATACACTCCTCGTTACTTCACAATAATCGGTTGCGCCCGACTCCTGATTTTTTAACGGGATGTGAGGCGCATTTTTTTATGTTTACGTTAAATTTTAAATTACTCTGCAAAAATATTTTTTTCATTTTTTTCGGCGTGATTGTCGTTTATTTGGCGTAAAACTTCGATCGCAACTTCCAAAGCTCTTTTGCCATCCCTAATTCCAACTAATGGCGGACGTTTTTCTTTTACGCAGTTCACAAAGTCTGCTAACTCTAATTTTAAAGGCTCACTTTTCGGAAATACAGGAGTTTCTCTTATTTCTGTTTGGCCTTCGGAGTTGCTTACATAACGGCTAATTTGTACGCTTTGAGATTCGTAATTAATTGTAATTTGTCTTTCACGTTCAACTATTTCGAGCTGGCGGGATTTTTTTTCGGCGATGCGGCTGACTAAAATATGAGCTAACACACCATTTTCAAAAGTAATTTGAGCGTCCGCAATATCTTCATGATCCGTAAAAATTTTTGCTCCGGTTGCTGCGATTTTTGAAATTTTAGACGGCACAAGCGACATTATAATATCTATATCGTGGATCATTAAATCTAAAACGACCCCAACATCATTAATTCTCCCTGAAAATGGTCCGGCTCTTCTCGAATCCAAATAAATCGGCTCGCAATGAATTTGAGAAATATATCTGATTGCGCTGTTAAATCTTTCTATATGTCCGACTTGCAACACCAAATTTTTTTGTGAAGCAATTTCTAATAATTCGCCGGCCTCTTCTGGTCTTAATGTCACGGGCTTTTCTACTAAAACATGTATACCGGCTTCAAGGGCAATTTTTGCGGTCTCATAATGCTGGCTTGTCGGAACAACGATCGAAACTGCGTCGGGTGATTTTAATCTGATCAGCTCCTCAATTGAATTATATGCCGGGACTCCTAAATGTTCGCCTATAATTTTAGCGCGTTCAATATTGCAGTCAGCGACACCGATTAATCTAGCGTCTAATAATTCCGTATAAACTCGCGCGTGATGCTGTCCTAAATGTCCGACTCCAATTACTCCAATACGTTCAGCCATAATAAAAAAAATTCGCCTTCTTAAAATTTTTAAAATCTTTATATATATTTATGTGGTATAAATCTTAAATTTTTTTATATTATATATGCGTGAAAAACAATTTTTAAGGAGCAATTTAAATCTCGATGGAGCATATACGAATATTGAATTTTATAATATAAATAAATTATTTAATTTTTTTCA
>CALCEM010000035.1 GCA_937900285.1 uncultured Fretibacterium sp.
AAAATTTAGCGCGCGAAGGCCAAAAAGCAATAATTAAACGCTGCAATTTAGAAAAGTGTTGCAGAACTATTCAGGAAGGTTTAAACACGGACGCGTAAATAAATAAAATTATTAAGATATTTCAAGCCTTTAAAATTGTGTATAATATATAAAATTTTTTTACAATTTTTTAGGAGTGAAAAACTTAAATTATGAACATTATGGAAAAAATAATGTACGTAAACGGAATAGTAAATAATTTCGTTTGGGGTGCTCCAGTTTTAATTTTACTCGTTGGAACTGGAGTATATTTAACTTTATTATTGGGTCTCCCTCAATTTAGATATTTTCGCGCTTCATTGGCCGAAGTCTTTAGCTTTAGGAAAAAATCCGGTGAAGATAATTCAATAACTGCATTTGCCGCAATGGCTACAGCGATGGCCGCTACTGTTGGAACTGGAAATGTTGCAGGAGTCGCTACAGCTTTACATTTGGGCGGTCCCGGCGCAATGGTTTGGATGTTAATTTCTGCTCTGTTCGGAATGTGTACGAAATTTTCAGAAGTAGTTTTGGCCGTACATTTTAGACAAAAGGACGAGCACGGAGACTGGCGCGGAGGCACAATGTATATTCTCGAACATGGCGCAGGACAAAAATGGCTCGCAGTGTTATTTGCAATTTTCGCGTTTTTGGCTTCGTTCGGAATCGGTGCAGCTACTCAAGCAAATTCAGCGGCTGAAGCTATGTCAATGGGCTGGGGAATAAATCATTTATATAGCGGAATAGCTATGGCGGTATTGGTCGGACTCGTAATAATCGGCGGTTTAAAAAGTCTTTCAACAGTTACGACATATCTCGTCCCGTTTATGGCAATATTTTATATTGTCGGATCAATTTTCGTTCTCGTAACAAATTCCGCACAAATTCCCGGAGCAATTTCAAACGCTTTACATTTAGCTTTCAATAATCCCGCTCAAACATTGCCCGGAGCTTTGGCAGGCTGGGGAGTTAAAGAGGCCGTACAAAGAGGTATCGCACGCGGAGTATTTTCTAATGAAGCTGGTATGGGTTCTGCTCCTATGGTTCACGCAACGGCAAGCGTAGAGCATCCAGTACAACAAGGATTTTACGGAATATTTGAAGTTTTCATGGACACGATCGTAATTTGTACGATGACAGCTCTCGTAGTTTTGACAACTGGAACTTTAACAAGCTCGCCGAATTTAACTGGAGCGCAATTAACGTTACAGGCTTTTGAAAATGCTCTCGGTGCACCTGGAAAATATGTTTTATCGATTGGGTTATTATTATTTGCGTTCACGACAATTTTGGGATGGTATTGGTATGCTGAAACCGCGATAACTTATTTATTTGGTGTATGGACAAAACCGATCATGAAAATTTTATGGGTCGTTATGATTTTGGTCGGAGCTGCCGGCGGTCAATTTTTAGGAACTCAAGGCAACCAGTTTTTAAATAACATTTGGGATATTTCCGACACGCTTAACGGTTTAATGGCTCTTCCGAACTTAATCGGACTTTTAATTTTATCGTTCACGTTAAAAAGAATTGTCGATGATTACGATCAAAAATTTGGGACTCCGGACGATGCAGCATTAACGAACAGCCATAAAGTTTTATTATCTAAATTGCAGTATATGATAATCGGAACTTTGAGCGTAATTCTTGGAATAGTAGCATTTTTCGGCCACACAAATATTTTTTCAATAATCGCCGTAATATTTGGTTTGATTGCGTCATATAAAAAACAAACTTTATTTGGATTTATCGGGATTATTTTAGCAGTGGCTGCCGCGATGGTTTCGATGTAGATTCAATATAAAAAATAAAAATTTAAGCTCAGAATAAAAATTAAAATCCTCCTCAAAATTTAACGGGGAGGACATTTTTTTTTACTCTATAAATTATTTACGGCAACGGATAATGATCCCAAACTGGTACACCTAAGAAAAATCCAGCCTTAAATTCTTCAGAACCATACATCGCAGCTATTTTCATGTCAACAAAATTATTCGGAAAGTTAAACGCTAAACCCGTTTCCCAAGCTGCATCAACTTTTTTCCAGTCTTTGTCCATTGCATAACCGTAACTCATGAATAATTCTCCGGCTACAATTCCCATCGCTGTACGGTTTAAAATTTTTCTAAATGCTAAATTTGTCCATACCATTCGCTCGGCTTCGATCGGATTATCTGCAACTGAATATAATTCTTCTGCTCCTCCTAAATATACAGCATGACTTCTCACGCTCATATCCCCCTCAGCAAATCCAGCCCTGAAATATGTACGCCAACGTTTTGAAACATCAAGAGGCTTAAAATAACTTAACCTGTAAATAATTTCATCAACATCAGGCCACCAAAAATTCATTTTCCAAGCATGACCGCTCGTTGGATCTGAAGGCATGTCCAGCGTATCATATTCCGCAAAAAATGCCGGGCCAACTGAATCACTGTCATCATTAAACGAAACAATATTACCGTCTACATGTTCATACGCTACACCCAAACCCGCCCGAACATCTCCGATCTTGAATAATTTATTTATTCCGGCTGAATATCTGTCCCAATCATAATTATTTATTTCCCAGTTTTGTGCTGATAAATTTATTTGCCATGCGTCCATCGGTTCCGGCGCAGTCTGATACGTCAAATCTATTCCGGGCTGTTCACCAATTTTTAAAACTCCTGAAACTGAATCATAATCCGAAAATACTCCGCGTTTATTGCCTTTTAAATATAGCCACCTGTTTTTATGTAAATTTGTGGTGTAGCCCGAAATTCCTGCGCTTAATTCCGGTTTTTGACGCACATCTATTCTGACTAATACGTCACCGGATTCCGTCCGCCCAAGCTTATAGTCTGCCATCTCAATAGTTTGAGCCGTGCTTAATTGTTCCATCGCTGAATCTATTTTTTCAACGTCCGCAGGTTTCCCGATCCATGATAAATATTCTTTGCGAGTCAGCTCCGCTAATTTATCCGGCAGGCCATGTACTTCAATTTCTCCGACAATATCACTCTCGCGACGGTCATCTTTTATCGTGAATAATATCGGCCCAGAATCAGATAAATTTTTTATTTCGTCAATTTTTTCCATCGCTGCTTCATAACCCAATTTTATAACTGAATCAGGATCATCAGCGTCCAACATTCCAAGCCCATCAACTTTCGGACGTAATAATATATCTGCTGCTTGGCCTTCTTCGTCAGTTGTGCGACGCATTAAAACCGTTAAAGCCTGGTTTATTACATCCATATATGAATTTACTTGAGCATCTGTTACTAGAGCATCCGAAATATCAACCGCAACTATTGGAATGCCGGGAAATAATTCCTGAGCTGTGAACACCGGTAAATTTGAAGTCACTCCGCCATCAACTAATAACCTGCCGTCAATTACCCACGGTTCAAATAATGCAGGAATTGACATCGAAGCCCTCATCGCCGCCGCAATATTTCCGTCCGTTAATACAACTTTTTTCCCGGACTGTATATCCGTAGCAACTGCAGCATATGGTATAGGCAAATGATAAAAATCAGTTTCGTGAACATGCCTCATTAATTTCGAAAAATACATATATAATTTATCGCCCGTTAAAATTCCTTTAGGTCCGCGCTGTCCATTTTGTTTTTTATAAGTTAATGCGGGGATCGTGCTCGATTTAGCCCGGTGATCATTTCCCGTAAAAACGAACATCGGCCCGGTATTTTCGGATAATAATGCGGGTAAATCCAATTCATGAATAATTCTGCGCATCTCTTCAGTGCTGTAACCGCTCGCACGTAAAGCTCCCATTAATGATCCCATGCTCGTGCCGACAATTCCTATAACTTGTACGCCATGCTGCTCTAATGCTTCCATTACGCCCAAATGCGCAAAACCCTTCGTGCCTCCGCCAGATAAAACTAAAATTACACCGGCTTCAGATTTAAAGGGCGATAAAAATATTACGCTGAATAAAATTAATATGTTTATGAATTTCCGCATGATATAAAAATTTACTCCTCGCAAACAAAATAAAAACGGCTCAGATTTTATAAATTACATTCCGAACCGCCGAACAAAAATTAAAATTAAATACATTCTCAAATTAAATTATTATAAAAATCCTAATCAATTTTAAACGATAACGCCAAATATAATCCCCCTGAAGGTTGAAGCATAAACGGCAATGTAAAACTTTTCATTTCAGGATTTTCCTTCGTTACAGTCTGAACAGCACTGCCCGTAATTAATTGAGGCGGAGTAACATCGACCGTTCCGAGCGAACTGCGAACTAAAGCACGACCGCCGATCATATTCGATAATTCTCCGATTACGCTCATCGAAACATCATCGCCTATTTTCGGATGAATCATTCCGCCCGACATCGTTAAAATAATATTTTGAAATGCGCTCTCATCAAGCATAATTATTATTGTTCCGCGTGAACCTGCTCCGACAACTCCTATTACTGCAGCTGTTGAAATTTCAGGGACTTTTATGCCTGGCGAAACTTTAGATTTATCGAGAGCTATATTCAGGCCGACATCATGCCCTACGGATAACACCGCCGAAGCAAAACTATTTACTAAAGCTACAAGTTTATCCATGTTAGCCATTTAAAATTTAAATTCACCTCTGACGAAATTTTTTAAAGGATATAAATCTATAATTTGAGGCTATTATACTATAATTCAAAATTTTTTATGCCACGTAAAGCAATAACCCAAGCCGCTAAATCATCAACATCACGTCCGGGTGAACGTAATTTTTCAGGAATAAATTTTAATAAAAATCCAGGCTTATGAATTTTCCAATATAAATTTTTTGCTTCAATCGTTGAATTTTTTTCATCAATTACCATCATTCGGCCATGTCCAAATTCTTGAATAATTTTTATTAAATCATGACTGTGCGTGCCGTTGCCTATAAAAATTAATTGCAAATCAGAATTATTTTCCGGGATATGACCTTCAATAATATAATTTAACAGCTCCCAAAATTCGCTGGTCTTAATAATATTTATAAATTTATTTACGTTGCGTTTATGAAAAATCCCGGAGCATATTAGATCACCACTAAAATTAACGAACGCAAAGCCTATTTTATCGCGGCCGGGATCAATGCCTAAAATTAATTTATTTTTATTTTTATCTGTCATTTTGGATTATTCACCCATTAAAATTTTATTTTATATAACGCAATTATTTTAAATTTTTCCTCGCAGCATATTCCCATTTATCCAAAAGCCAAAGCCATTGATCAGGGAATTTTTTTATCCAGCTCTCAATTATTTTATTGCATGTATCTAAACAAGTTTTTATATCATCGTCAGGTTTAAATTTATCGCTCAAAACTTCGTTAATAATAATATGATGCTTCGTAAAATCTTTTTCATCACGGTAAAATAAAGCCGGAACTATTGGCGAACCAAATTTTTTATATAATTTTATAATTCCTTCGTGAGTGCTCGCGGGCATGTTAAAAAAATTCGTAATAACTCCGTCCGAACGCGCATCCAAATCCTGCAAAATAATAATTATTCCGTTCTCCTTGAGAGTTTTAAAAATTTTCCGCATATCTCTGCCTTTATCTTTTATCATGTTCATTCCGGCCGTTTGAGTTCGTTTTGACATTATGAAATTTTCAATATAATTTTTTTGCGGCGTGTATATCGGAGTCAATTTAAAACCTTCGAGAGTTGTGCGCGCTCCGGCAATTTCCCAATTATCAAGATGAGCGATCATTAATATAACGCCTTTATTTCTTGCTTGAGCATCCCTCAAAACTTTTATTGATTCCGGAGAAAATTCTACTAAATTTTTTATGTTCGGCATCAATTTTTCAAGCCGTATAAATTCGATAGCTGAACGAGAAATATTTATATATGAGTTTAAAATAATTTTCCGCGCGTTAGTTATTCCAGTTCCGAGAGCTTTAACGCAACGTGATTCGCAGACATCGACTTTTTTCCAGCTCAACAGCCAAAATATTCTGCCCAAAAATCCACCGAAATATAACGCTAATTTATGAGGCATTAAACAAATTAAATTAATTAAAAAATTTATCATGATTGAATATAATATCACGCATGAAAAACGAATTATTAATATTTTCCGGAATATTGGGCGCAAGTTTAGGATCATTTTTAAACGTCGTAGCACATCGGAGCATCATGGGGCGTTCATGGTTTGGAGCTTCCCGCTCTGAATGTGAGGCGTGTCATAAAATTTTGAAATGGTATGAATTAATTCCGATAATTTCATATTTAATTCAATTTGGACGCTGCAGAAATTGTCATGAAAAAATTTCTATTAGATATTTACTCGTCGAAATAATTGGGCTGTGTGCTGGAATAATAATTTATTTAAAATTTAAAATCTCGTTTGAATATTTTATCGCGTTAATTGGGTTCAGCAGTTTTTTATTAAATTCGTTGACTGATATTGAAACAGGAGATGTGTTTGATTTATATGCTTTAACACCTGGCGTGACGTGTTTAATAATAAAATTATTTTTGGGCTTGAATATTTTTCTCGATGGAGTTTACGGAATGTGCGCGGGATTTTTAATATTTGCGTTAATAATTTTGCTGACACGTGGCGGAATGGGTTGGGGGGATGCTACGTTCATGGCCGGAGCTGGCGGTGTGTTGGGATTAAAATTTATATTACTGGGTTTTTATCTTGGGATAATGCTCGGAGGATTTTGCGTAATAATTTTATTGCTGATTGGTAAAATACATTTAGGGAGGGGCGAGAAAATATTTTTAGTTCCGTTCTTAGCAATCGGGAATTTTACAGCGATGATTTACGGGAATGAAATATTAAAATTTTTGGGATATGACGTATTAATACAAATGATTTAATTTAAATAATGCTATAATTTCGAAAAAATAAATAATAAACGGGTTGATGAAAATATTGAGCTGTGGCCTCGTGGTTTTGAATTATAATGACTCCGATACAACTATAAAATTAATTGAAGCAATAAAAAATTATGATCAACTCGATCATATTGTGGTCGTTGATAACTGTTCAACGGATGACTCGTACAAAAAATTATTAAAATACCAATCCGACAAAATAAAAATTTTATTATCTCCAAAAAACGGCGGGTATTCTTACGGGAATAATTTCGGAATAAAATATTTAATTGAAAATTTTAACCCGGATATAATTGGCATCGCTAATCCTGACGTAATGTTTAATAATAATTTTGTTGAAGTCTTAAAAAAATATTTTGAGTTATATCCGGATTATGCAGTCTTAACAGGAATACAATTAAATCCGCTTGGTGAAATAGCTGGGCATCCTTTTTGGGAAGAAGATTCGGCAAAAAATATTTTATGGCAGAGATTTACGGAAATATTTAACCCGCTCACGAAAATTTTTAATATGCTCAGATATCATAATTACAGAAAATATTTAACAAAGAACGCACAATCAAAAAACGAAATCGTTCAAGTGTGGGCAGTTGAAGGCAGTTTATTTTTTATAAGGGCGCTGGACTTTTTAAACATAGGACTATTTGATGAAAATTTATTCATGTATTACGAAGAATGTATTATTTCAAGGAAACTACAAAAATTAAATAGAAAAATCGGCATATGTCCGAAAATTGATTATAAACATTTTCATTTTTATGCATCGGATTTTTATGATTATTCCAGAACAAGATTGAGACATAAAATTTTTTGTAGCTCTTTAAAATATTATTTCGTAAATTATGTAAATCCAAATAAAAACGAACTTTATAATAAACTGTTTAATCTGCTCGCTTCATTGGAAAATATTAAATTTGAAATAAAGCAGGCTGTAAAAAAATTAATAAATTACCATCAATAAATAAACAAATAAACAATAATTATTTCGCCCTGAAAATTTGCTTTAAATCATTAATATTCATCGCCATAAAATTTTTTTGTCTCGTCCATTCGAGGCCGGTTTTATTTTGTATAAACGATTTAAACTCGTTGAGATTTTCGAGGCTGGATTTTTCGATCATGCACACCGAATTTTTTGCAATAAATAAATATAAATATTCATCGTCCTGAACAAGAAATTTTAAATTTTTATAATCAATATTCATCTCGCCTTCTCCTGAAATTTTTATGTGATCTCCGTAAAATTCATAATTCATAACCGGTAATTTATTTTTGCGAGCCTGTAAAACTTTATCCGCCGTAACTTGCGCAGGAAAATCTCCGCTGACTGCCAGCCACGTGCCGGGAATTAATAATAAACACCGCGCCCAAACTGGTATATTTAAACTTACCGCAGCAATTATTAATAATATTCCAACCGAAAAACGCCCGGCAATTCGCCACTTTTCAAACGTAAAATACTGCGTCTTAAATAAATTTTGTATCGTCTTCTCCGTGTGTTTTATATTTCCTGAATAAATATATTTTTCGCTCATTTATACTCCTGATTTTATTTTTTATTCAAAACCCCAACGCAATAATTAATAATTAAACGTCAGGGCTAAATTTAAATTTAAATTATTATTTTTTATTCTTCGGTCATGCCTATTAAATCAAATTTTTCAGTTGAAATTATAATCTCATTTTCGGGCATCGCACATTTTACACATATAGTCCTGTCAGATAAATTATAATACCAGCCTTCCGAAGATTCATCGAATTTATCACGCACAAGATAACGCGCAATTTTTTTGCCGTCAACACTCACCCAATAAGCTCCCTTTAATTTGCTGACAAACTTTAAATTTATTCGCTCAATCGAATTTTTATAATTTCCTTCGCGCGTGAATTTTATAATTTTCCGTTCGCCCGATTTAACAGAAATTTTTATTTTTGAGTACATTCCGTTTTTATAATCTTCTGAGTGCCCATCATCATCATAAAATGTAAATTCGTTATCGCGTTCGGCTGAAATCGTTAAATTTAAATTCTTAATCTCATCGAATAAAATACGCTTAACATCTTCGCTCGTTATAAATATTCCGTCACCCCTCAAAAACATCGGAACGCTCGAAAGTTCAACGGGAATTTTTATAACCTGACCGCCGGAATATTCAGCAAAATTATTATTTATATCGTACCATGTCGATCCAGCCGGTAAATATATTTCGCGATAATCTGAATTTTTGTTCATTTTCTCGATGACATTCGCAACCAAAACAGAACGCCCAAACATAAACGTTAAATTTTTATCTGAATAAGTTTTTATATCATCAGGAAATTCCATAAATAACGGCCTCATTACCGGCAAACCGTTTACGCTCGCTTCATACATCAACGAATATAAATAAGGCAGCATTTTATAACGCAAATTAAAAGCATCCTGAACATATTTTAAAATTTCTTCGTACATATACGGCTGCGTTACAGTGTTATCATTATTCGCAGAATTTAATGTGAATCGAGGCTGAAAAATTCCGTTTTGTATCCAGCGCAGTAATAATTCTGATTCCGGCGCACCTCCAACAAATCCACCTATATCACAGCCCATATTTGCACAACCTGAAATCCCCATCCCGATTATCGTTGCAATATTAAATTTTAATGTCCGCCAATCCGTTAAATTATCTCCGCCCCAAACTTGCGCATATCTTTGAATACCTGCATAACCTGCTCGATTAAATTATATAAGGCCGTTCGCCGGGATAAATATTTTTTATTGCCTGCATTCCGACATATGCCATTAAATTCGAATGAATAATTTTTAATTCGGCCATGTCGCCGTCAAAACATTTTGCGCTACGATCTTCGATGCCGTCCATTTCGCAATTATCATTCCAAACGGTTTTTGTGCCTTTGCTTAAAATTTCGGATTCAAGCAATTTCCTCCACGCTTCCCGGCCTGAGGGGTTCGTAAAATCTATAAACCTGCCTTCACCGCCCCACCAGCGTCCGTAATAATCGCCATTGCCGTCAGGATTTTTTATAAACGCGTCATGCTCCTCGTAATATTTTGCGTACGGATGATTTTTTAATACACCAGGTTTTAAATTGCAAATTACGTTTATGCCTTTTGAGTTCATGACATCAAAAAATTTTTTTGGATCCGGAAATCTTTTTTTATTCCAGTTGAACGTATAACGCAGGCCGTCATCTTCACCGGCTGAATATCCCGAAGCAAGCCAGAAATTATCAATATAAATTTTTTCCTGTAAATGTTTATCGATGACTTTATAAATTTCTTCGTCGCAGTTCTCTTCAAGTTCAGCATAATACATCGTCGAAGCACAATAACCTAAAGATTGTTTAGTCGGCAAAATCGTCCGCCCGGTTAACCATGTGTAACGCGAAATTATATTTTTTAAATCCGGTCCGTTTATCAAAAATAAATCTACATCCCCGCCGTCAGCCTGGTAATAGCAATATCGCTCCCAATATCCAGAAATCTCCTGACCAATATCAAACACGCAATCATACGAATTATTATAAAAAAATCCCAGCGAATATAAATTTTTTTCGTTCACTCTCACATAAAACGGAATATGTTTATACATTGGGTCGCCAAATTCCGGGTCGTGGCCTATAGCATCTTTTGGAGACATTCTCATGCGCCTAAATTTTTTATCGAGATGCCCGGACTTTTCACCGAACCCGTAAAAATGATCAAGCTCTCGATCCATACATGAATAATGCGAAATCCTGCCGAGATTATCCTTTTCAAAAGCACGCTCCGGCAAATCGCTATAAATAATTTTATTGTCTTGATCAATTAATTTAAAAGCCAGCGGAGATTTTTTCATGACCAAAATTAAATTTTTCGTTCTGAATCTCAATTCATCGCCTAAATCCTCGCACGGAATTTTTAACGCGTCAATTTTTTGGCGTTCATCCTTAAATAATTCGTCGAGTTCGTCCGGCCAAGCAGTTTTTATTAACGAGTAAGATTTTTCATAAAATTTTCTGTCAAATGAAACTCTAATTCTGATAATATCATCTGTCATGAAAATTAATTTTATGTCGGCGTTATCTCCGTGAATTAAATAGCCGTTTGAAATTTTGTCCTCTTCGCATGAAATAAAATTTTTTAGCAGCATTTTTTTACATTCCTATTAAATCGAAATCCTCAAATGAAACCGTTAAATTAATATCTTGACGGGGATTTAAATATTTTATGATTACTGCTCTTTTTGTTTGGCTGTAATACCAACCTTCGGAGGCAGCATCAAATTTATTTCTGTTCAAATAGTGTTCAAGTTTTTTGTCGCCCAATTTAATCCAGAACGGGCTGCGATCCTTGCGAACCATTTCGACAGTAACATTTTTAACGAAGTCGTTATAATTTCCTTCAGATTTGAACTCAACATTTATTACATTTTTGCCGGACATTTTAATTTTTGTTTTGCGGAAATTTCCCGATAAAAATTCATTTGTCACGCCATCGTCATCATATAAAATAAATTCGCGGTCTTCGCCTGGTATCAAAGTTAAATAAAGTGATTCGACGTGATCATTTGCCATATTCATTAATTGATTTTGTGCCATCGGAATAATTGCGCCTTCACGTAAAAACATCGGAATACTCGAAATATTTACAGGGATTTCAATTTCCTGACCGCCCAAATATTCTTTAAAATTATTGTTCCAGTCGTACCATTTTGATCCGGCTGGTAAATAAATTTTTTTGCTCGTTGCGCCCTGTTCGATAACGTTCGAGATTAAAATGTCGCGTCCGAACATAAAATTAAAACTTTCGTCCCAAACTTTTGGATCGTCCTGAAATTCGTAAACTAATGCGCGCATAATTGGAGCACCTGTTTTATTTGCTTCGTATTCGAGCGAGTATAAATAAGGTGTCATTCTATATCTGAACAAAATTGCATCGCGAATTAACCCGGCAGAATTTTTAAACATCCAAGGCTCTGTAACAGTGTTATCATTGCTCGCTGAATGTATTGAAAATCTCGCTTGAAAAATTCCATTCTGAACCCATCTCACAAATAATTCTTCATCTGGAGCAGGCCCGGCAAATCCTCCAATGTCTGCGCCCTCGTTCGGTTGTCCTGAAAGTCCCATCCCGGTGATAATTGGAATATTATATTTTAAAGTTTTCCAGCTCGTGTAATTATCTCCGCACCAAGTTTGTGCATATTTTTGGATTCCTGCGCTGCCACTTCTGCACACGATATAAGGCCGTGCGTTTGAATTATGTTCGCGGACTGCATCTCCGCCGATTTTACACATTAACGTACTCATTAAAGGTTTTAATTCTGCGATCGTTGAGCCTTTTCCGTCAAAATTTACGGTGGCATCTTTATCAAGCAGGCTGTCATATTCGCAATTATCGTCCCAAATTGAATCAGTTCCGACATCGATGACATTTTCAATTAAAAAATCTTTCCAAGCTCGACGGGCTTCAGGTTTTGTAAAATCCCAAAAAGCTCCAGCTCCTCCCCACCATGATCCGACCGCAAATTTTGAACTGTCTTTACTATCTTTAACAAATACATCACGCTTTAAAAATTCCTCAAATTTCGGGTGCATCAATAAAATTCCGGGCTTAACATTTGGAACATTTTGCGCGCCTTTTTCGTTCATTGCTTTAAAATATTCGCGGGGGTTTTTAAATCTTGTTGTATTCCAAGTGAAAACGCAACGTTTATTATTATAACTTGTGTAGCCTGACGATAAATGAAACCCGTCAATCGGGAAGCCTTCCGCTTTAATTGTGTCGATAAAATTTAACACTGCTTCATCAGAATCTTTTTCAAGTTCCGGGTAATACATCGACGAACCTTGATAACCGAGCGCGCGTTTTGGTAATAATGCAGGCCGTCCAGTTAGCAGCGTGTAATTGTCGATGATCTTTTTTAAATTATTTCCGCCGATGAAAAATAAATCAATATCTCCGCCATCAGCCTGCCAATAACTATAACGAGGCCAATAATTACTTTTTTCGCGTCCCATGTTAAAAACTGATTCGTAAAAATTATGATAGAAAATTCCGAGAGCTTTTTTATTATTCCGGTCGAGCTTGATATAAAACGGGACATGTTTATAAAGCGTGTCGAATTTAACGGGATCATAACCCATCGCATCAGTTGCACGTTCGCGTAAAAATTCTTTATTCTTGTTCAAAACCCCAGCCTTTTCGCCAAATCCGTAAAAGCAGTCATCTTCGTTCATTCTTGAATAATGCGTAATTCTTTTATTTGAGTCGAGCGTGAAGGGATTTCCTGCGAGTGAACTGTAAAGTTCTGTGCCTTCAGCGTCAAATAATTTTATGTTAATTGAATCTTTATTTATTTCGAGGGTTAATTTTTTCGTTGAAAATTTTAAAGCTGAATCATCCTCAATAAAATTAAATTTTGCCGGTTCAACTCTCGTTCTTTCGCCTTTAAATAATTCGTCTAAACGGTCGGCCCATGCTGTCAACGACAATATATAAGATTCTTCGGCAAATTCTTTATTGAACGATGCGCGAACCCTGATAATTTCATCAGTCAGAAAATATAATTTAATGTCCGCACAGTTTGTATTTAAAATAAATTCCGAGCCTAAATTTTTATAACCCGTAATTTTTGAGCATATTTCCATTTTTAAATTAATACCTCCTGAATTTTATAAAAATCCCCCTAGTATTACAGCTTCAACTTCTAGGGGGAATATAATAATAAATATTATGCAGAAAAAATTTTTTTATCTCGTCCAGCCCATGCTCTTAATTAATCCTGTCCAATACGGCAGACTTAAAGAAATTTGAGGAATGTACGTGACCAGCATTAACGAAATAAACATTGTTATAAATATCGGGATTATGTATTTTGTAACGCCTTCAATTTTCACGTTAGCAACTCCGCAGCCAACAAATAAACACGACCCAACAGGCGGAGTAACTGAACCAATTCCCAAATTTAAAATTAACATTAAACCAAAATGCACATCACTCATTCCGATTCTTCGGGCTATCGGCAAAAATATCGGAACAAAAATTAATACAGCTGGCGTTAAATCCAAGAACATCCCCATTACTAATAAAAATACGTTCATGATCAACAAAATTACATAACGATCTTTTGAAACTCCCATTATCATGCTTGAAATTGCGTTAGGGATTCCTGTTCTGGCCATGACGTACGCCATTATTGACGAGGCTGCTATTAAAAATAAAATCGTCGCTGAACTTTTCATCGTGTCAGCTAATAAATTATATAAAGTTTTTAAATCCATCTCGCGATAAATTGCCGCCAATAATCCGCAGTATAAACACATTACGACACCGGCTTCTGTCGCTGTAAAAATTCCGGCCAAAATTCCGCCCATAACAATCACAACAGCCAATAATGACGGAATTGCATCAAGACAAATTTTTAACGCAGAGTCTTCCTCTTTTACTTCTGATTTTTTATAACCTAACTTTATCGCTAAAACTATAGCCATGATTGCCACAGCCAAACCCAAAATACCCCCGACAAAATATCCGCCCATAAATAACGCCGCTACTGAAACTCCTCCGGCTGTTATCGAATATAAAATTAACGGGCCTGACGGCGGGATTAAAATTCCTGTTGGCGCTGAACAAATATTTACAGCTGCAGAATAATCAGGGTTATAGCCTTCGTCCTTTTCGAGAGGTGATAAAATTGATCCCATCGCTGAAGTTGCTGCGACCGATGAACCCGAAACAGCTCCAAAAAACATATTTGCCAAAACGTTAGTGGCCGCTAAATATCCGGGAATTCTTCCAACCAATAAACGCGCAAACCTCACGAGCCTTTTTGCTATTCCTCCCTTGTTCATAATATTTCCGCCCAATGAGAAAAACGGTAACGCTAAAAGTGAAAAAGAATCTAAACCCGAAAAACATTTTTGAGCAGCAGTAAACGCAAATCCTTCAAGAGTTGTTACACCACTTACGCAGGCAGCTATTACCGAAGCTATACCGATGCCGGCAGAAATTGGAACACCAGCAAATAACATCACGAAAAATGAAATAAATAAAGCTATTGTCGCAGTCATTACCATGATTAATTTTCACCGCCCTTATTAAATGCCTGTAAATATTTCAATACGCGAGCTATAACGATCATTATTCCGCAGACTGGTTCAATTAAATATAATGTCTTCATTGGGATTCTCATAACTGACGAAACGTTTGTAGCAGTCGCAGAAAGTTTAAAGCCTCCGTAAATAAATACGTAAATCACAAAAAATAATATGCATATCTCAATAAAAATATTTAATATAACATGAAACGAATCAAATGAGTATATAATATATTTCACATCTCAGGAAAATGACAAAAATA
>CALCEM010000036.1 GCA_937900285.1 uncultured Fretibacterium sp.
CGCCAAAATTTAATAATTTATCGCGGTAATATTCATATTGTTTTTTTCTAGCGGTCAGCTCTGCGGTCAGCTCTGCGGTCAAATTAGTAAACAGATCCAAGATCCTGACGATTTCACGCTGGACTTCGAGGGGCGGAACAGGAATTTTAATTATTTTTATTTTAGACCAGTGACGATTATAAGAGCTTGTTACATTTACATTTGCCATACAATAGTATAAAAACTTCGGAATTATAATTTTTTCATTTGCTTTTAAAATTTTTATACCGTCAGCTCCTTGAACAAACGCGAAATTTACAAATTTTAATGTGCACGTATGATCTCCAAAAATAATATATTCACCATTATCAAACGCTCCTTCTTCATCAGTATACCCTCCTATAAAATTTTGTCCTTGATCTATTACTGGATACGTTCCTTTATCACGATAATTCTCTTTTTTTACTTTCAATTTTGGAGTACAAGTCTCGCACAAACTTTCTATTTCTTTAAACTCGACCCCGTCAGGACATAAATTATTAATTAATTGTTTTATTTTACTCATCGTTATTAACCTCGCGATTAATATTTTCAAGGTAATTTTTTAATTCTGAAATATCTCCCTGTGAAGTATTCCACGTAATATCGTAATCAATTGTTCCGTAATGATGCGCAAAAAAGTCTCTGATCTTAGCAATTTCGTGCCACGGTACAGCATTATATTCAAATTTAAAATTATCAGAAAGATTTTTAACAAGTTCACCAATTTGAAGTATTGGCATTGATATAGAATTACGATAAATAAAGCCCTTTTCTTTGTTACAAAAAAGTTTTTTATCATTAAAAAAATTTTCATGCGTCATTTTTATTTCAATGCAATATTTAATAATTTTCCGAATAATTTGTAAATCACGTTTATTTATTTTCATAAATTAAAATTCCGTCCTTTTCAGCGAGAAAAATTAATTCATCATCATCTGAAGTGTCCGTAATAACATCAACGTGAGTCCCTAATAATTCTTCAAGTTCCTCGACAAAAGCCGAGTATTTTATAAGAGTATCAATTTTTCCTCTGGTAATTAAAAAATCGTAATCGCTTCGTGAATGTTGTTCACCCCTAGCGCGTGAACCAAACAATTTTATTTTTTTAACACCGTATTTAATTGCAATAGGAGCAATATTCGTCGAAAGAAAATTTAATTCATTATTTTTTATTTTACTCATCGTTATTAATCTTTTTCGATTTTTGCAACAATTTTATTAATCTCATCTCTGAGCATTTGTTCACGGTTGACAATTTCAATTATTTCGGCGTTAAGTTTTGAAATATCAATTATTTCGCGAGTGTCTTCCTGTTCTACGTAAGTGCTGACGGATAAATTATAATTCTGCTCTTCTACCTCTTCATAATCTACAAGCCTGCAAAAATGTTTAATATTTTCACGTTTGGCAAAAGCATCAACAATTGTGTTAATGTTTTCAGGCGATAATTTATTATTGTTCGTAACTTTCACATATTGTTTTGTAGCGTCAATAAAAAGTATTTTGTTATCAGTTTTATTTTTTTTCAAGACCATTATACAGGTTGCTATTGATGTCCCAAAAAATAAATTATCCGGCAATTGTATAACACAGTCCACAAAATTATTATTTACAATATATTGTCTGATTTTCTGTTCTGCTCCGCCTCTGTACATGATACCCGGAAAGCAGACTATTGCAGCAGTGCCATTTGTCGCCAAGAAAGCGATAGAATGCATTATGAAAGCGAGATCAGCTTTACTCTTTGGTGCGAGTACTCCGGCTGGAGAAAATCGAGAGTCATTAATTAAAATTGAACTATCATCGCCGCCCCATTTAATTGAGTACGGAGGATTTGAGACAATTAACTCAAACGGCTGCTCCTTCCAATGTTGCGGATTAGTGAGAGTATCATCACATAAAATATTAAATTTTGTAAAACCTACACCATGCAGAAACATATTAATACGGCAAAGGTTATAAGTGGTTATGTTGATCTCCTGACCGTAGAATTTGACATTAACGTCATCATCCCCTTTGGGATTCTTCTCTTTGAGAATTTTCTTGACTTTCAGCAGTAAAGAGCCTGAACCGCATGCCGGATCATAAACCTTGTTAATTTCTGTTTCTCCTACAGTACCAAGTTTAGTAAGAAGCACAGACACATCTGCAGGGGTAAAGAACTCGCCTCCGGATTTGCCAGCATTAGAGGCATACATTGTCATAAGATATTCGTAAGCGTCTCCGAAAGCATCAATTTCGTTATTTTCAACTGAACCGAGATTCATAGCGGCAACACCGTTTAACAGTTTCAAAAGTCGTTCATTTCTTTTTGCTACTGTGTTACCCAGCTTGTTGCTGTTGACATCGAAATCATAAAACAATCCTTTAAAATTTTCTTCAGAATCTCCGCCTTCAGCTGATTCCTCAATATGGCGAAACACCTCATTTAATTTTTCGTTCAAAAGCATTTCAGAACCATCGGAACACTTCCAGTTTTTTTCATTGTTAGCTTTTTCTATTACGTTACAGAAAAGTTCACTCGGCAAAATAAAAAAGCCTTTTTCATCAATTAAATCCTTACAGGTGTCTGCAACTTCTTCAGCTTCTTCGTCCGACATTTTTGCATAATCAAAATTTTTATTTCCGGCATTCCATTCACCTCCATTAATATAAGAGGTCATATTTTCTGAAATATAACGATAAAACATTGCACCAAGCACATAATTTTTAAAATCCCAACCGTCAACAGCTCCGCGTAAACCGTCAGCTATTGCCCAAATTGCACGATGTAGTTCTTCGCGTTCCTGTTCTTTTTTATTATCAACTGTCACAGCTTAATCCTCCCTGTATAAAGTGAGCGCAGACTCAAACGAAATAATAATAATATAGGAGTTAAACGAGAACAACCGAAAAAAACGTTAATAACCCCGAACGTAAAAATATTTTTAAGATGCTTAATAAAGATGGATAAGAACAATTTTTTATAGTGTAAAATAATAAAAAAACAGGTGATTTTACAATGCCAACAATTCAGCAACTTTCATATATTATCAAAATATCTGAAATCGGATCAATCAATAAGGCTTCTGAAGTACTTTATGTTTCTCAGCCGTCCCTTACTAGTTCTATTCAAGAAGTTGAAAAAGGAGTAGGCTTCAAAATTTTTCATAGAAGTGGCAGGGGTGTTAATCTTACACTTGAAGGAGCAGAATTTGTTTTATACGCTAGACAGGTAATTAATCAGTACGAGCTGTTAATGGAGCGTTTTGGAAAATCTGAAAATGTTAAGAGGAAATTCGGTGTATCCTGTCAGCATTATTCATTTGCCATCAAAGCATTCGTTGAGCTTGTTAAGGAATATGATATGCTGCAATATGATTTTGCAATCCGTGAAACTCAGACAAAAGATGTTATAAATGATTTGGCAAATATGCGCAGTGAAATCGGTATTCTTTATATGAGTGATTTCAATCGTTCAGCTATAAATAAACTGCTCAGGACTTCAGGGCTTCAGTTCCATCACCTTATCGACTGTAATGCATACGTGTATTTATGGTCAGGACATCCTCTGGCTAAAAATTCTTCCTTAACTTTTGAGGATCTGCGCGATTATCCATGCCTTTCATTTGAACAAGGAGATGGCGCTTCATTTTATTATGCTGAGGAAATTTTGAGCACCAGCGAATACCTGCGCACAATCAAAGCTAATGACAGAGCAACAATGCTGAATCTCATGATAGGTTTGAATGGTTATACTCTATGTTCAGGAATAATATGCGAAGAACTCAACGGAACTGATTATGTGGCTGTGCCATTCGAGTCGGATTCAGTGAACGAGAGCAGCGTTATGGAAGTCGGATATATCACCAGGAATAATACTATATTGAGTAGCATCGGAGAACTGTATATCAAAAAAATTAAGGAATACCTCAAAAAATATAACTTTAGCTTATAACTCAAAATCTGTAGCCTGTATTAGGCAAAAAATCCGGCTTCAATAAAATATACAGGAATTAAAAACGAGGTGATTTAGTTATCAAAATTATTCATACTTGCGATATTGGTGCGTGTTATCAGTGCCGAATACACTTTTAACAGGTATCTTGAATGGGCTTTCTTCGCTTTGATTCTCGGTTTTATTATATCAAACACGGTCGGAGTTCCCTCATAGCTGAAACCTGCAGTCCAGACGGAATATTACATCAAAACCGGGCTTGTTATAAATCTATTCAAAATATTTTAATAGGCTTTATAGCTTTTGCGATGGCTGTGTTCTTTGCTACTTTTATCAGGAAGATTTTTCCCGATACCGAATATTGCAGTTTAAGTCATGAGTAAAAAAATTTCGATTGTTACAGCGACAGAGGAGCTTGAGAGGCTTGAAGGTTTAGACGGTTGGATATTTGCTGGAGCTGACGCGCTGAAGCAGAAAAACTCAGTCAGAATACAAGAGCGCGCTTGAATTTCACAGTTATCTCGGCGGAAGTGTCGTAGTTGTTGAAAGTAATGAGGGATATTAACATTTAGAGCAGGTTCAAAACTGAAAGCGTATGAATGTATAAACGCTACTGGGACTGGAACTTATAAAAGGCTATGACTTCATTCTTGACGGCACTGATAATTTTCCCGCGAAGTTTCTGATTAACGACGCATGTGTAATGTCTCATAAGCCTTACTCACACGCAGGAAAATTGCTTGCTGGAAGTCTCTTAACGTTCGACGCGCTGACTATGAATTTTCACAAAATCAATCTGCCAAAGCGGAATCATCAGTGTGCAATCTGCAGAGATAGACCGTCAATTACTGAGTTATTCGATTATGAACAGCCAATGTGTAATTTGTGAGGTGTCATAATGAAAAAAATATCAATAAGCGGTAAAATATTCGGGACTATTATCGAATATGCCATGAGTGAGCTGCCTAATGAAGCGTGCGGTCTCATAGCAGGGAAGGAGGAAGGAGATATGCGGACAATTGAAAAACTTTACACCCTCACGAATCAGGACAAATCACCTGAACATTTCTCGATTTCTCAGCATGAACAGTTGCAGGCGGTAAAAAATATTCGTGCTAATGGTCTTAAGTTGCTGGGAAACTGGCACTCACATCCTGATTCACCTTCAAGACCTTCCGCTGAAATAGATTACTCAACGTTGAAAAAAGGTGGCTTCATGCGACAGAAACAGAAGGGATTTTTCTCGCTGAGATTAGGAGTCGTTGGAGGGCAGGTAACTTCAGAGCAACTCAATGAGGAACGCTGTATTTCTTGCGGTGTCTGTGAAAAAACTTGCAGGAACGGCGCAATAGAAACGTATGAAGGAAAAATCAGCATAAATTACGAGAAGTGCAATAATTGCAGACGTTGCGCTTTTACTTGCCCGGCAGATGCTTACGATACAACAGAGGGATACTTTGTGTACTTCGGCGGACTCTGTGGAGGCATTGAGAGCGAAAATAATGGAGGTTTGTAATGTCTGATATAGAGATTAGCGTTGACAGCAAAGTTGATATTACTGATGTAGTTTGCCCTGTAACATTCGTGAAAGCTCTGGTTGCTCTTGAGGAGCTTAAATCAGGGCAGGTACTCGGTATAAGAATGAACGGCGGCGAACCCGTGCAGAATGTTCCGAAAAGCGTTAAAGATGATGGCCACCAGATATTAAAATTAATTCCCAACGAAGATGGAACATACTGCTTGTTCGTCAGAAAAGTTGATGAGTGATTCAGGACAGAAACTCGACAGAAAATTAACACCGTTAAACGTTTGGTCTATGGCATTCGGCTGTGTTATAGGCTTCGGAGCGTTCATGATGCCTGGTACTGTTTTTCTCAAACGTGCAGGGACTTTAGGGACGTTGATAGCGATGCAGCTCGGAGCGTTTGTGATGTTAATAATTTCCTACAGCTACGGGCATATGATAAAAATATTTCCTGTTGCCGGCGGTGAATTTGTCTTTGCTAAACTTACTTTCGGGAAAAAACACGGCTTCTTGTGCGCGTGGTTTTTGGGCATGAGTTATTTATCTCTTATCCCTGTGAACGCAAATGCGATTGCGGTGTTATTACGAGTATTATTCGGAGGTATATTTCAATTCAAGTTTTTGTACAACATAGCCGGAGATAATATATTTCTCGGAGAACTCATGATAGCTCTTATAGCAGTAATACTATTTGCTGTAATAAATGCCTTTAACATAAAGGTAAGCGGCATAATTCAAACGGTGCTTGTGTTTTTTATGCTATTGGGGGTAATGATCTTGCTTTTTGCTGCGTTCTCAAGTCCATTGACCAGCGCTTCGAACTTACTGCCGATGTTTCATCCTGTTGAACACAGCTCAGTATACCGCAATATTCTGCAAGTGCTTTCATTAAGTGCTGTAGCTCCTTGGGCGTTTGTTGGTTTTGACACAATTCCGCAACTGTCGGAGGAGTCGAATTTCAGCACAGATAAAGTAAAAATTTTAATGGACACTAGTATATTATGCGGATGTTTTGTGTATATATCTCTGACATTAATTGCGGCTTCGTATGTTCCTGATTCATATGCGGACTGGCCCGAATACATTGACGACCTCAAAAACATACATGGTCTTATGTCTACACCATTAATTTTTGCGTCCTACAAAATTATGGGTAAAGCAGGACTTTTTATTGTTGGAATATCGGCATTATGTGCAATGCTCACGGGTATATTAGGGTTCTACACGGCGGCGAGCCGACTTTTGTATTCATTAGCACGTGAAAAAATGATCCCGGATTGGTTCGGAAAGCTCAACAAATATAATGCTCCAATGAATGCCACTCTTTTCTGCATGGCCGTTTCAATTATTATCCCTTTTGCTGGCCGTAATCTTCTGGGTTGGGCCGTAGACATGTCATCAATAGGCGGGGCGATAGGTTTCGGGTACACGTCTCTTGCTGCAAGAGTATACGCGCGCAAGGAACACAAAAACGACATAGCAATATTTGGGACTTTGGGCTTCATATTCTCCGTGCTATTCGCTGTTATACTTTTCGTGCCTCTGCCATTTATTGCCGGTGTGTCCCTGTCATCTGAGGCATTACTGTGCTTTATCGCTTGGACGTTGTTAGGAGTAGTATTTTATCGCATAAGTCAATAAAAATTTATTCAGGAGGTTATTCATGATGAGTAAAAATTGTTTAATCATAGCGGTTCTTCTTGGCTTAGAGAAGCGTAGCAAGTATTTGTCTTCGTAGTAGTCGAAAATAATAGAGAAAAATACTGTTATCGTAAACGAAAGAAGTTGCATCTCGTCCCATAACAATAGCGATGTCGATAATGTTCCAGTAAAAAAATATCTTTTGCGATACGTAGAGTCATACGATATGATGATTTTTATGACGCACTACGAGAGCAATTTACAGGCATTTTTTACTCGTCCAATTTTTAACGGACTACCACTGTAACCGTTTTATTCGGCAAGTTTTGTATAAAGTCGAATTAAATTTGTTCAAAGAGATAATGCCAAATTTTGAAAAAATAACATCACCTGACCAATTAAATAATTATATCCGTGTTACCAGTCGAAGTAATTATTTTAGACAGGCCGAATCCAAACGGATTTTATGTTGACGGAGGAATTTTACAGGATTCATATAAATCCGGAGTTGGTCAGCTTCCAATTCCAGTAGTGTACGGCATGACATGGGGAGAACTTGCACAAATGATCAACGGTGAGGGCTGGTTAGAATCAGGAAAAAATTCATGTAATCTGACGGTTATACCATGTAAAAATTATTCACACAGCAAAAAAAGTTATTTAATCCGCAGACCTTCACCAAATATCAGGGATATGAGAGCAGTCTATCTTTATGCATCAATATGTTTTTTTGAAAATACGTTAATATCTGTCGGGCGTGGGACGGATTTTCCTTTTGAAGTTTACGGCAGTCCATATCTTGAAAACGTTGAAGGGTTTAATTTTTCGTTTACGCCACAAAGTACCAGCGGTGCACAAAATCCCCAGTTTGAAAATGAAAAGTGTTACAGGGACGTTATTGGATTGATAAATTAAGCGGTTCTGATAAATTGCGTACATCGGATATAGCGTTTCACCATCTTGGGGTTTTAAGCGCGGTCATTTTTGTGATTGGGATGGTTGCCGCGTGCTTTTCGAGCGTGGACTCGGCTCTGACTGCAATGACCACCAGTTTCTGCCTGGATTTTCTGTGTATGAATGAGACCCATGTGAGCGATATTGATTTGAAAAAACGGCAACGCGTACACCTTTGCTTTGTCGGACTGATGATCCTTACTATATGCGTTATTATTAATATCAATTCGAGCATAATAAACATTGTTCTCCAAACCGCAGGATATACACCTATATGGTGGAGGCGAGGAGAATCGAACTCCTGTCCGACGCAGGCAAATTATAATTTTCTACAGGCTTATTTTTGCTTTGATTGTCGTCAGCATCCAACCGCAAAACAGGTGAACACCTCCCAAGATTTCTGAGCTTTCCCGTTAATACAAAATCCGATATTTAACGAGGCATCCGCTTTTTATCACACCTCAGGCGAATCAGCAGAAAAATTCATCCCTCGATGTAGCAACTTAAATTATGCTGCTAATGCTAAATTATCTTCGACATTTATTGTCTCGTCCGAAATTTTTACTAGTTGTTACAGACTTTCCTAGACCTGCTTATTATAACGCTCCGTACGCCGTCGAAACCTGTCGCCCCCATTATGAAAAGCAAATTTAAATTTTAGTAATCTCTCATTTTTCCGCCCTCTCGAAACGCTCGCGCCATATCACGTTTTGCATCCCGATCAGCTATCATGTCGCGTTTATCGTGCACCGTCCGACCCTTCACTAAAGCCAATTCAACTTTTGCCCGCTTACCATCCTTTATATAAACTGATAACGGCACAAGCGTCAAACCCTTTTCACGAATCTTACTCCGCAACCTTATTATTTCATGACGGTGCAATAATAATTTCCTGTCGCGCTCAGGTTCATGATTGTAATACGTCCCCTTCTCATACGGAGAAATATGTACACCGCTTAACCAGACCTCTAAATTATTGTCGAGCACCGCGTAAGAATCTTTTAAATTTAAATTCCCTGCCCGAACACTTTTTATTTCAGTACCAGTTAAAACGATTCCGCACTCAAACGAATCAAGTATAAAATAATCGTGTCGCGCCTTCCGATTTTGTGCAACAGTCTTAAATCTTAAATTTTTATCATTTTCATTCTTCGACATGGCCGAATTTTAAATTTTTAATTTATTTATGTCAATTGTTTTTGTGTTACGCAGGCAAAATAATTTTAAAAATTTTCACGAAAATATATTTAATCCTTCCGTTATATTTCTTACGTGTTCAAGCGTCCAATTATTATTATTTTCAAGCTCGGAAATTTTAATTTTATCCTTGAACGTTATCCCTATCACATCAACCCGCCAAAATCCTCCCCAGCCATTCTCCTCAATAAATAATCTCGCAGATCTTATTAACGTCCGCAATTTTCTAGGCCCAATAGATTCCAACGGAGAAATAATTTTTCCTAACGTACGCGCTCGAACTTCGATTATAACAAGCTCATTTAATTTTTTGTCTATCGCTATAATATCAAGCTCACCAAATTCATTTAAAATATTTCGCGCTATAATTATCCAGCCTATTGAAATTAAATATTCTGCCGATTTATTTTCCGCAAATTTCCCAATTATTTGAGCTTCAGTCATTTATTTTAAATTTAATTTAATTTGCTCTTTTCTGCCGTGTCCTTGTCCAGCTTATACACCCAAGCTAATACTCGCGCTACTACTTCATATAATTCTGCTGGAATCTCGTCTCCAAGCTCAAGCGATATTAAAGCCGAAACAAGCGCAGCATCCTCAACAATCGGAACATCCGCTTCAATAGCCCGCTCTACAATTTTACGCGCTATAAATCCCTCGCCCTTCGCTAATAAAGTCGGAGCACGCATTTTATTTTTATCATATTTGACTGCTGCTGCCTGTTCACGTTTATTATTTTCGTCCGACATTTTTATTTACACCGTTATATCTAGTCCGCGACCTGACATTAATATCTCTCGTTCAACTTCAAATTTTTTTTGCGATATCCCTATAAACTGCACCGTTAATCCTACACCATCAAGCTCGCGCCTCAAATCCCTCCGACGTGCCTCCAAAATTTTACACGTTAAAGCCTTCTCAGCATTCAAAGTTAAATTACAGCCTCGACCATCACTCTCAACAAGTCCGCCAACTTCACCCAAAACATTCCCAGTAATTCCAAATCCAACCTGCCAATATTTTTGTCCGTCATCTTCAACCGAACGGCCAACGAAAATTTTAGCTGTAATATTTTGATTATTATCATCGCTCAAAGGCCAGTACGGTGCTGCTAATAACGCAGGGTTTACATCTTGTCGCGGAGATTTCATTAAAATTGATTGAGCTTGTAAAAATTTTGAAATGTCATCTTCACCGTTTTTCAAATCTCGTAAAATTTTAATTGGGTCTTCACCTTTTGATGCACGCTCTTTTAATTCTTTTCGTATTTTGTTCCATATTTCATTTGCTTGTTCTCCGTTCATGGCCGCATATTCGCTCAATAAATTAGCATTCTCCAAATTCATCGGAACATCCCGCGCCCATAATTCTATCAATGACGACAATTGATCCTCATTTGAACCAAGCCTGCGCCAAGCATCTTTTATACTTAATAAAACTTCATCAGATAACGGAAGACCACGCGATAATAATGCCGTCGCTAATTCACGGTCGCGCAAAGGTATTTGAGATAAAAATGATAATTCGTTCAGCGATAATCTTAAAACCGGAACTCCATCAGAACCCGAAGCATCCCAAACAGCCCGGAAATTTTCACCAGGTATTAATTGTATCGTTGCACGCGCCCGTAATTCCTGCGAAACTCCTTTTATGTCAACTCGGACTAAATAAGTCCCGTCATCATTTTGTGAGATCACTTGACCTTCTACAACTGTGCCCGTTCTTACTCCGGCTTGTCTTAAAATTTGCGCTGGTGCTAAAACTTGACCCGCTTGGCCTTGTCGTTGTATACCGCCCTGATTATTCGCGTAACTTTGATCGACTTGAACATTTAAATTATTTATTTCCGGCAAAATTTTCACCTCCAGCTCTCTTTAAAATTTTCTTACAGAATGATTTTCGGTGTATTTTACTCAAGCCTAAATCTGCCAAAACTTCACAATGTTTTTTTGTTGGATAGCCTTTATTTTGTGCCAGATCATATTTTAAATAATATTTGCTTAAACGTTTCATTAATCTGTCACGCATTACTTTTGCTACAACAGAAGCAGCTGATACTACACTTAATAAATTATCTGCTTGTATTAAAGGCCATTGATGAAAATTAAAATTATTGATGCCTATATTACCGTCAACTATCACGCAAATTTTTTCACGACTGATTTTAAAATTATTCTCCAAATCCCTCGCCAATAATTCCGAACTTCGACGCATAACATATAACGAAGCATTTAAAATATTTTCGCGCTCAATTTTTTTTATTCCGGCGTGAGCAATATGAAATTTTATTTTCATTTCCTGCATTATTTTAAATAATTTTTCGCGAGATTTGGGAGTCATTTTTTTGGAGTCACGCAATTTAAATTTTTTCAGTTCCAACTCTTGATCAGGCGTTAAAAATACTGCTGCCGCCATAACAGGCCCGGCCAATGCTCCCCGCCCTGCCTCATCAGTCCCAATTACGTAAAATCCTTTGTCGCGAAGTTCTTTTAAATTTTCTTGAGCCTCTTCAAAAGTTGCACGCGATTCAAATACACGATCATTAAAAAATCTCATTTGCCGTTCAATGTACATTTTTATTTAAATCCAGATTTGAAGAATTAAAATTTATTGCTAAATCTTCGCCGGGAATTTCAAGACAAAATTTGCCGAGCCGTCCAGATGAAAAAGCCTCAATAAATTTCCGTCCAGCTAATTCAAAATTTACATGGCCTCCTGAAATTAAACAGCCGTATTTCTTCCCGATTAATTCTAAAATTTCGCCGGGATTCAAATTATTATTATTCTCAACTGGAATTATTTCGGCCATGTCCTTGAATATCAAAAATTTTATTAATTCGAGCGCAGAACTTTCATAACCGCCAATTACTTCAGCTTTTGCGCAACCGAGCCACGATAAAATTAAATGTACACCCGGTTCAGCATGAGGATCCAAAATTCCCGGAGAATCAACGATTAACATTCCGTCATTTTTGTACCAGCTTACGGATTTTGTTACGCCCGGAACGCCTCCGACATTTGCCGAAGATTTTCCGATTAAAGCATTTAATAATAAAGATTTCCCAACGTTAGGAATACCTGCAACGGCTAAACGTAACTCGCGGTGAGCTGGTTTAAATTTTAAAATTGCACGTTTAATATTATTAATTCCTGATTTACTGCGAAGATCTGCGGCAAAAGTATTTTTATTTTCAAGCCATAATTTTAATTTATTTTCGTCCGTTAAATCTTTATGCGACAAAACTTTTATAACTGGTTTAATTTTATTAATTTTATTCATGAACGGCGCGGAAGTTGAGCCTGGTGCTCTAGCGTCCTTAACTTCGATCAAAATATCCAACTTTGATGCAAGCTCAAATAATTTTTTTGTACCTTTAGCCATATGGCCGGGATACCAAACTGTACGAGGCATTTTATTTTGATTTATAAATTTATTTTGGGATTCCTATTCTGTTTAACGGCCAATATCTGAAAAATACCGGGCCTTTTATATCTTCATCCGAAACAAATCCCCAATACCTTCCGTCCTGTGAATTAGGTCTATTATCGCCGAGCATAAAATATTTTCCTTCCGGGACTTTAAACGGAACTTCCGGGAAAAGATTATTCGGCTTTAAATTGAATCTGTCATGATATTTTACATAAGGCTCGTTAGTCGGTTCGCCGTTAATATAAATTACACCGTTTTTAATATCGACTGTATCTCCTGCGACGGCTATAACTCTTTTAACGAAGTCGCGGTCTTTATCAACAGGATATCTAAAAACGTAAACTGATCCGCGTGAAGGTTTTGTGAACCAGTTCCAGAATTTAGCAACTAAAACGCGATCGCCAACTTCAAGCGTGGGAATCATTGACCCCGAAGGAATCCAAAACGCCTGCACTATAAATGTACGTATTAACATGGCCAAAACGAACGCCCATAAAATTGTCTCTATAGTTTCCCGCCACCAAGATTTTGCGATTTCCGAAGCCAAATTAAATCTAACCTCCAAAACAAATAAATTATTTATATATAAATTCTAAAATATTAACGCTAAATTTTCATTAAAAGTTTTTATTTTGAAAATCTCATAAATTTAATTTATCCCCGTAAAAATTACATTTAATAAAATTATTGCACTGTTTAAAATTTTTTCCAGCAGTTTAAATCTGAAATGAGGGAGGAAATTTTTTTATTATGTCAAATCGTATCGTTTTAAATGGGATTTCTTATCATGGTAAGGGCGCAATTGAAAATATTATCCCGGAATTAAAATCTCGCGGGAAAAATAAAGTTTTTGTTTGCACCGATGAAAGTTTAATTAAATTTGGTGTCGCGCAAAAAGTTACGGATTTATTAAAAAATGCAGGGATCAATTTTGAAATTTACAGCGACATTAAACCAAATCCAACAATTAAAAACGTTCAGGACGGCGTAAACTCGTTTAAAAATGCTCAAGCCGATTCAATTGTAGCGATCGGTGGAGGTTCCGCAATGGACACGGCTAAAGCAATAGGAATAATTATAAATAATCCGGAATTTGCAGATGTTAGATCACTTGAAGGTGTAGCGCCAACAAAAAAACATGCGGTTTTTACAATAGCAGTCCCAACAACAGCAGGAACAGCCGCAGAAGTTACAATAAATTATGTTATTACGGATGTTGAAAAAAAACGTAAATTCGTTTGCGTCGATACAAATGACATCCCTGAAATTGCCGTTGTCGATCCCGACATGATGTCATCAATGCCAAAAGGTTTAACGGCCTCGACTGGTATGGACGCTTTAACACATGCGATCGAAGGTTATATTACAAAAGGTGCGTGCGCAATTAGTGATATGTTCCATCTTGAAGCAATAAAATTAATTTCTCATTCGTTGCGCGGAGCAGTCGAAGGAACTCCAGAAGGACGCGAAGGAATGGCACTCGGTCAATATATTGCAGGCATGGGATTTTCAAATGTCGGTCTCGGAATCGTTCACAGCATGGCGCACGGACTTTCAGCACTTTATGACACTCCACACGGTGTAGCCTGCGCAATAATTTTGCCGTACGGTCTCGAATATAATGCACCAGTCGCCGGAAAACGTTACCGCGCTATAGGTAAAGCGATGGGAGTCGACGGAATAGATTACATGAACGATGATGAAGCAGCTAAAGCAACAATTAACGCCGTGAAAAAATTATCCAGCGATGTAGGAATCCCGGCAGATTTAAAAGGAATCTTAAAGGAATCTGATATACAATTTTTATCAGAGAGCGCATTTGCTGATGCCTGTTGTCCCGGAAATCCAAGAGATACAAACGTAAACGAAATTAAAGAACTTTATAAGAGCATGATGTAAAAAGTAAAAATAAAATTTAATTTCCGTAAATGTTCACATGTAAATAAAATTCTGAAAAATTAAAATTTGATCGCTCAAAAATAAAAAATTCTGGAGGAATGTTTGTAACATGAAAAAATTTTTAATGTTAGTTTTATGTCTACTCCTCGTAATTTCTTCAGCGACAGTTTTAACAGCTTCTGAGAAAAGTTTTTTCTTAACGCTCGCCCATAATTTAGCCGAAGATCATGCGGTACATATTGCTATGATGGCTTGGGCCGATGCTGTAAACGAAAAATCTGACGGCTCAATTACAATTAATATTATTCCCAATGGTCAGCTGGGTTCTGAAGCTGATTGCGTTTCACAAATTCAGGCCGGACAGTTAGAAATGACAAAAGTTTCAGCCGGAACTCTCGCGAATTTTGCACCAGCTTGGAATTGCGTTTCAGTGCCTTATGTGTTTCGCGATAAAGAACATTTATATAACGTAATGAACGGCGAAATAGGAAAAGATTTATATAAATTAACCGAAAAAGATAATTTTATCGGAGTTGCTTGGCTCGAATCCGGCACGAGATGTTTTTACACTGCAAATAACGCAATAAGAAAACCAGCAGATTTAAAAGGCTTGAAAATTCGCACAATGGACAGTCAAATGGCTATTGACATGATGAACGCTTTCGGAGGTTCGGCGACCGTTATGGGTTACAGCGATATTTATACGGGAATGCAGCAGGGCGTTATTGACGGAGCAGAAAATAATATTACAGCTTTGAGAGATCACGCAGATGTCACAAAATTTTACTGCTACGATGAACACACAATGATCCCGGATGTTATAGTAATTTCATCAAAAGTCTGGAACGATATGAGCGACAATCAGAAAAAAATAATGAACGAAACAGCTTCGGCCATGATCGAAAATTATAAAACTTTATGGGCAAATTTCGAGGAAGAAGTAAAAGCACAAGTCGCCGGAAAAGTTGAATACGTTACGGACGTTGATAAAACAGCTTTCCAAAATGCAGTAAAACCGGTTTACGAAACTTTGAAAAAATCTGAACCAGAAACATTTAAATTTGTCGAAAGAATCCAGGCAGCGAATTAATTTAATAAATTCATTATGAAAGTTTGAGCGATTTCCGGTTTAAAAATTATAAATTTGGGAGTCGCTCTTTATTTTATGTTTATATTATAAAAATTTTGAGGAGATGATATTTTGAAGACGCTTGAAAAAATTTTGGATGCGGTAATGCGGTTTTTAATGGCTCTTTCAATGTTCACGCTCGTAGCTTTTGGGACGTGGCAAATTTTCAGCCGTTGGGTTTTAAAAGATCCGTCGACCTTTACGGATGAATTATTACGCTATGTTTTAATAATTGCCGGGATGATAGGCTCAGCATATTGTTTTTATCGTGACGAACATCTCGCGCTGACTCTCGTTACAGATAAAGCAAAAGGCTCGTTCAAATTTATTTTGAATTTTTTTATTGAAATTTGTATTTTATTTTTTGTAATTTATGTTTTCATTTATGGGGGCTTGAAACTCTCTGCAACGGCCACAAACGTTTCTTCAGTCATGCGAATACCAATGAAAACTCTTTATCTTATTGAACCTGTGTGCGGAGTAATGATTGTCGTTGCACGTATACTTAAGTATTTACAGGCCTTTTCAAAAGAGAAAGGCGGCGAAAATTCATAATGGTAATTACTGCTACGGTAGTATTATTTATCTCATTTTTTGTTATGCTCTTTGCAGGAGTTCCTATTTCAGCAGGAATTGGCATTGCTTCTGTAATTGCAGCTTGTGTGAGCGGAGTTACAACATTGGAAGGTTTTGCATTTACAGCGGCGCAGAAATGTTTTTCCGGACTTGATTCATTTTCACTGTTAGCTTTACCGTTTTTCTCACTCGGCGGCAATATAATGAATAAGGGTGGTATAGCTAGGCGTTTAGTCAGACTTGCACGTTTACTTGTCGGAAGTATTCCGGGTTATCTTGCTGCTACAAACGTACTTGCAAATATGTTCTTCGGTGCTGTATCCGGTTCGTCTGTTGCCGCAACTTCAGCAATGGGTTCTATTC
>CALCEM010000037.1 GCA_937900285.1 uncultured Fretibacterium sp.
TGTTTTAAATAATGGCTGTCATTTGGATTTGAATCCCTTGAAAATTTCAGGCTTAAAATATAAACTCGATCTCGAAAATTTTAAGGAGCTTGCTAAAAATCCGCGCACCTCAATGTTTATTTTATGCAGTCCCCATAATCCAGCCGGAAGAGTTTGGACGCGCGAAGAATTAAGAGAACTCGGCGAAATTTGTTTAAACGAAGATGTATTTATATTATCTGATGAGTTGCATTCTGATTTAATTATGCCCGGCTTTAAACATGTTCCATTTGCTTCGATTAGTGAAGATTTTGCAAATAATTCAATTACTGTTATTGCTCCGAGTAAAACTTTTAATCTGCCCGGACTTCAGGCTACGGTTTTAATAATTCCGAATCCCAAAATTAAATTAAAATTTCAAAACGTCATGGCCAGAAATTCAACGCCGGAATTAAATATATTTGCGGTGAAGGCTCTTGAAGTTGCGTATAATAATTGTGCTGATTGGCTTGAGGAAGTTATTTTATATATTCATGAAAATTATAAATTTTTGGCTAGCGAGTTAAATAAAAATTTACCGGACGTTAAAATTTTCCCGATGGAAGGGACTTATTTAAGCTGGATGGATTTTTCAAAATATGAAAGCGATTTTAAAATTTTAGAAAAAAGAATGTTATGTGACGCAAAATTATGGCTTGACGAGGGGTATATTTTTGGTGAACAGGGCAAATTATTCGAGCGTATGACTCTAGCATGTCCGCGAGCCTATATTATTGAAGCTGTAAAAAGATTGTCGCAGACGTTTAAGAAATAAAAATAAAAATGATTTATCCCGAATGGAACAATAATTTAAATTTGTCGATCAGGCGTTTAATTGGACGGGCAGCAGGAAATTTTAAAATGTTATCTGACGGCGATAATGTTTTAATCGGATTGTCCGGCGGTAAAGATAGTTTAATACTGCTTCACGCTTTAAACGAGTTATCACGATACAGCCCGGTTAAATTTAAAATTGCTGCATTAACAGTAAAAATTTCCGGGATGGATTTAAGTTTATTGCGGGAATACTGCGAATTTAAAAATATAAAATATTACGAAACAGAAAGCGACATAATGCAAATTATAAAAATTCGTAATGAAAAATCTCCGTGTTCTTTATGCGCAAATATTAGACGCGGAATTTTAAGCACATTCGCATCCGAAAATAATTTTAATAAATTAGCTTTAGGTCACACGATTGATGATGCTGCTGAAACTTTTTTGTTAAATATTTTTCATGCTGGACGCGCAAAAAGTTTTAAACCCGTTTCATATATGTCCAGAACAAAAATTTATGTGATACGCCCGCTTATTTACACCAGCGAAAACGCAATTATTGACGAGGTCGCAAGATTAAATTTGCCGGTCTTAAAAACTCCTTGTCCTTATGCTGGACATACTAAAAGGCAGGAAATACGCGAATTAATTTATAATTTAAAAATGAAAATTCCGGATTTAAACGCGAAAATTATAAACTCACTCGAAAATTTAAATGTTGCAGACTGCTGGAGCAAATAAAATAAAATGATACCTGAAAATATAAAAATAACCCCTTGGCTCGAACAATATAAAAATTTTAAATCCCAATATCCAGATGAGTTATTATTATACAGAATGGGAGATTTTTACGAGTTATTTTTTGATGATGCACGGAAGGCTGCTCAAGTTTTGGACATCGCTTTAACTGCTAGAGATCAAGGCAAAAAAATCCCAATGGCCGGGATTCCGTATCATGCTTTAAATTCTTATCTGGGCAAATTAATAAAAGCCGGATACTCTGCAGCAATTTGTGAACAGATCGGAGAACCAGACGGAAAAAATATTGTTGAACGCAAAATAATACGAATCGTTACGCCCGGCACTTATGTCCCAGAAGAAAATAATCTTGATAATTCCGGACATTTGGCAGCAGTAAATATTAACGGTGAAAAAATTTCTGTTGCATTATTATCCGTTGAGACTGGGAGGCTTGAGGCTGGGACATTATCATTACAAGACGGTACGGCCATGATCTCGGCATTTAATCCAGGTGAAATTTTACACCCGTCAAATTTGAATTTAAAAAAATTACCTGAGATTTTGAACGATTATATTTTACGTGCAGTTAATTATGAAATTTTCAGGCCGCAAATTGCTTCAGAACGTTTAAAAAGTGCGTTGAAAGTTTCGAGGCTTGACGGGTTCGGAATAAATCAAAATGATAATTCAGTGGGTTGCGCTTGGGCTGTTCTGGATTATTTGACGGCGACGCAGTTCAGTTCGATCAGCGGGATTTTAAAAATTTCTCCGTTGCTGACAAAAAATTATATGAGCTTAGATGCTTCTGCGCAAAAAAATTTGGAATTGATCCCGGAAATTTCAGCTTCTGGAATATCTTTATTTACTTGTCTCGATAAATGCAGGACTCCAATGGGTAAAAGAACTTTACGCGAATGGATTTTAAGGCCGTTAATGGACATCGAGACTATAAAACGAAGGCAGAACGCAATAAAAATTTTAATTGAAAACCGCAAAATAAAATTTGAATTACATGACTTATTAGCAGGTTCGCGAGATATTGAGCGAGCTTTGTCGCGCTTAACTCTAAAGAATGGAAATCCGAAAGATTTGGGAGCTATACGGGACACTTTGAGAATTATCCCGGCGATAAAAAATTTAAAACTCGATGAACCTTTAAAAAGTTTATTAAAGAGCATTCCAGATTTTGAAAATTTATCCGGTCTTCTTGAAAATTCTTTAATTGAAGAATTGCCGAGAATGATCGGAGCAGGTGAAATTATAAAGCCCGGATTTAATTCTGATTTAGATTCATGGCGGAATATTTCATTACAGGGAGAAAAATGGTTGAACGAATATTTAGAGCGCGAGAGAATAGCGACGCAGACACCAAAATTAAAAGCCGGTTATAATCGTGCATTCGGTTATTATTTGGAAATAGGTAAAGCCGGATTAAAATTTTTGCCGAATTATTTTGAGCGCCGTCAAACTTTGGTAAATGCTGAACGTTATGTGACGCGTGAGTTGCGTGAATTTCAGGAGAGAATGTCGAGAAGCGAAGAGGAAATTTTAAAACTTGAGACAGAAATTTATAATAATTTAATTCAGGAGCTTATAAATTCGAGCAGAGCATTACAAACGACCGGGAGAATTTTGGGTGTTTTAGACTGTTTAGCATCCGGGGCTGAAATGGCTTTAAATAAAAATTATATTTGTCCAGTCGTGAATAATTCGAACGAGATAAAAATAAAAAATGGCAGGCATCCAGTAATAGAATTAAATATAAAAGATGCGATTTTTGTACCGAACGATGTAAATATAAATTCAGATTCCCGAATAATAATTTTAACTGGTCCGAACATGGCCGGAAAATCTACTTGGCTCAGAATGACTGCATTAATTTCTATAATGGCACAAGCCGGATTATATGTCCCTGCAGAGGGTGCTGAAATTGGTTTAATCGACAGAATTTTCACGAGAATAGGAGCGCGTGATGATCTAGTACACGGGAGCAGTACGTTTATGATTGAGATGCTTGAGACTGCGAATATTTTAAATAACGTTACGGACAAAAGTTTAATAATTTTAGATGAAGTTGGTCGCGGTACTTCTACATGGGATGGGATGAGTATAGCGTGGTCTGTTTTGGAATTTTTGCAGGCTGAAAGTGAAGCGCGTGTATTATTTGCGACGCATTATCATGAATTGACGTGCCTTGAAGAAAAATTAAAGGGTGTAAAAAATTTCAGTATGTCAGTTTCAGAAGATGATGACGGGATAATATTTTTACATCAAGTTATCCCCGGAGCTTCATCGAGGTCTTACGGTTTAGAAGTTGCGAAAATTGCGGGGGTGCCAAATTCAGTTTTAAGACGAGCATTTGAATTATTAAAAATTTTTGAGAACGACGAATTTAAAATTGATATGAAAAATAAAAATATTCCCGAACCAATTTCGCAAAAAGCATTAAAACGCCAAATATTATTATTTTCGCCTGAACAGGATGCAATAATTGAGGAGCTTGCGAATTTAGATTTAAATAATTTAACACCGATTCAGGCATTTAAAATATTAAATAAATTCCATAATAAGAGCATTGAAATAAAATCAATATAAATTATATAAAATAAAAAAACGGAGAGCCTCAAAATAAATTTTGTAAACCCTCCGCGAAAATTCTAAAAATTATTTATGAATTTATAAATTTATGATCTGTCGATTTCGTCCAAAAGCTGTTTAATGCATTCCTTCGCGTCATCCGGAAGTTTATCGATTCCTCCGCGTTCTGTGTCGCGAGACTCTACAAAATTTAATCTGTCCTGGAAACGTGCTTTTAATTGTTTCTTGTAATCTTCGTTCTTCAAATCTGCTTCAAATCCCGGTATTTCAATCGTCTTAACGCCCGTTAATTTTCCGAACGGTTTCCAATCCGCACGATCCTCGACAATTGACTCAATAATATTTAACGTGTTCTCTTTGCCTACAGGTTTGCCCAAGAAATTGCCAGTGTTCAAAATGTAACACGCAACGCCGGAGCTGATGAGCTGTTTAAATCTTTCGTAATCCATTCCGAGCGGATAAGTCCTGAACGGATTTGCATAAGGCTCGCAGACTAATGCATCAGGATCGACACCAGGTGCTAAATTTTCCGCGCTGGTTCTCTTCGTTGCTAATGTTGCGCCGAGCACTGCTCCAAGTGATGCCCCTTCAAGTTTTAAAACTGGCGGTAACGTTGGGTCTCTCATAAGCCAAAATATTGCATTTAACGGTTCGTCAATTCTGTCCACTCTGTTGGGCGACCATAAACGGGATTTAATTGCGCGTCCGTTTCCGTTTCTTACGTCTTCGGTTACAGCGATTTTTTTGCCGTCTTCGGTCAAGACTACTCCGCAATTCTGCATCGTCAATAAATATTTATTATCTTCGCAACCGATCGGATAATCTGCAACTTTATCGAAATATGTCGGCTCAAGAGCAATCGCATATTTATCTTTTACGTTTACGACAAATGCATCATCATGCAACACCATTACATCATATTTTCCGCTGTGTTTTGCATGTGTTATCGTAGATTTTCCCGAACCTGAAAGCCCGAACGCCGCCAAAACAAATTTTTTTCCGCCCTTAGTCGTGTAACGTTTCAAACCTCCATGACATGAAGCGTAACCATTACGGGCAGCAATTCCCCACGCAAGCGTTAAAGTTCCTTTTTTGAGTTCGCCGAAATATCTTAAACCTAAAACCGCCGCGCAATTTTCTTCAGGTGAGAAAAACGCTAAACCGAGCGGAAATTCTTTTTTAAGTTCCGGGTCTCCGTGCGGCCATTCGGGATCAGCAAAAATAAAAATACCGCCGTCATGATCAGAAATCATCCGGGAATTTTTATACATTGCTTTATATTTTTCGTTTTCATACTGGAAATTTATCATCCAGTTATATAAACTGTTCTCATAACCTTCCGGCACGATCAAATGTGCATGCGTCATAAAATCTAAATCAAGCCCGACAAATGCATCAGCCTGATATAAAGTTCTGTCGCGCATGTTAAAAACTGCTTCGCGGACGACTTTACATAATTTCGTCACGTTTACATCAGGATAGCCGACTATTCTGCGAGCTGCTGCGGTTCTTCCGAAAACTGCACCGTCATTAAATAATAATACGTTTGCGTCCTGCGGTAATTCCTGTTCAGTTGGTTTATAAACTGGCATTCCTGTAAGTTCAACTGTGCCGGGACTATTTTTAGCGAGGTTATATGCTTCCTTTAAATCCAAAACTTTTTTAACGTTATTGCCATAAAATAAACTTTCGATGGTTGTACGCGGTTGGGCGTGATAAACTTTTTTAAAATTTTCTGGATCGTAATGTCCAATTGTCGCCATTCTGTTAAAAACTCCTTTCAAAATTTCAAGTTAAAATAATTTGAAACTCGCCGAAATTATAGCACTGAAATAAATTTATATTGTTATTTTTACGTTGTTACGCAAATTTTTTAAATGCTAAAATTCCAAAATTCAAAAATTTTAATTTTCAGGAGTGATCTCAAAATGAAGTCATCTCGTTTTTTCGTTTCAATAAGTTTATTACTCGCTTTAATTTTAATTTCTCCGGTTTACGCGGTCGATAAATCAGACTGGCCAAACCAATTAAGATTTATGGCAGGCCCTCCCGGTGGAAACTGGTTCGCACTCGGCACAGCTCTTTCTGAAATGTGGACCTCCGAAGGTTTACCGCAGACGACAAGTTCATCAGGCGGTGGAGTTTCAAATATTTTAAATGCTAACATGAAACGCGGAGATTTAGGATTTTCTGTTACATCGTTGTTGGGAGCAGCTCTCAAAGGTGAAGCAGATTTCAAAGGCCGTAAAATCGATAACGCCGTTATTATGGCAAATTTATACACGCAATACACATATTTTATAATGCGTAAAGACTTCGCCGAAAAAAATAATATTAAATCGGTTGAAGATATTATCGCGAAAAAATTGCCGATGAGATTCGCAACTCTTAAGCCCGGCACAAGTTCTGAATTTATAGTGAACGCATTATTTAATAAAGGTTACGGCTTCGATTATAAAAAAACTTTCAAAGATTGGGGCGGAACTGTTGAATATGCTTCATATGAGGGCGGAGCGGATTTATTGTCAGACAATCATCTTGACTGCTTCGCGTTTTCAGTCGGAAAAATTGCTTCAGTCGTAATGAATATTGAAAGCCAGCTCGATATAGTTTTATTACCAGTTGGACAGGAAGCGCTCGACAAATTATCGGAAGCATATGGAACAGTTACATTAACGATCGATCCTGGAATTTATAAATCAGTTCCAGCCGGAGCAGAACCAGTTAAAGCAGTCGGAGATTACACGTGCATAGTAATCCGTAAAGATTTGCCGGACACTTTGGTTTATGAATTAAATAAAGCAGTTTGGGAACATCGTGACGCAATGATCGCAGCCGTTAAAGATATGTCGGAATTAACTCCAGAAATTGCATTACCTGCGAGAGTTCCGGCGCATGCGGGTTCAATTCAATACTGGAGCAAATTTATAAATTTAGATTCAGAAGGTAATTAAACAATGCGTAAACTATCAGGAAACGTTAAAAAATTTATTTGGCTTTACGTCTTGGCGATGGGCGTGTTCCATTTGTATACAGCTTCGGCCGGAAATTTTGAGGCGTTTTTACAGAGAAGCATACATTTAGCGTGGGTGTTGCCTTTAGCGTTTGTGCTTTATCCTATGACGAAAAATTCTCCAAAAGATTCCGTCCCGTTTTATGATTGGATACTTGCAATTTTAGCGGCGGCTCCCGGAGTTTATTCAATGGTGAATTACACTGCAATCACTGAAAGAATACAGCAAATTGATCCGCTTACGACAGCGCAATTATATTTGGGTATATTGCTTGTAATTTTATTGCTTGAAGGCACTCGCAGAATTGTCGGGCTTCCGCTAGCGTTGATAGCTTTTTTATTTGGGTTATACATGCTGTACGGATATAAATTGCCGGGATTGTTGCAGGGTTTTCCGTTTTCATTTCCGGAGGTCATTGAAGAATTATATTTAACGGATGAAGGAATATTTGCATCGCCTTTAGGAGTTTCAGCAACGTACGTAATGATATTTTTAATTTTTGGTGCATTCCTTGAAAAATCCGGCGCTGGAGATTGGTTCATGAGTGTAGCTCAAGCTTTCACCGGCACAACTCCCGGAGGTCCTGCACAAATTGCCGTAATGAGTTCGTGTTTATTTGGGTCGATCAGCGGTTCGGCAGTTGCTAACGTTTACGGAACTGGAACATTTACGATCCCGTTAATGATGAAAATCGGATATGAACCATATTTTGCCGGAGCAGTTGAAGCTGTTGCGAGTTCTGGAGGACAGATCATGCCGCCGATTATGGGAGCTGGAGCGTTTTTAATGGCTTCGTTCTTAGGTCTGCAATATCGCGAAATAATGATCGCTGCAATTTTCCCGGCGTTGTTATATTACGGAGCATTATTTTTAATGGTGAGGCTCAGAGCTTTAAAAACTGGTTTACGCGGTCTTGATCCTTCGGAACTGCCATCAAAACATTATGTGCTGAGTAGATTTTACATGGTTGCGCCTATAATTGGATTAATAGCATTTTTGTTAATTGGTTATACTCCGATGAGGGCGGCACTTTTGGGAATTGGTCTCGCGTGGTTAGTATCATTTTTTAATTTCAAACCTGACACGACCGGAACAAAAAAATTTTTAGCGTTTATAGTTGCGTTAATTTCGTTGGGTCTTGGAATTTTGATAACGCTCAAGCCGGAATTATTAAATAATTTTAGTCCGAACATGCAATTTATAATTTTATGCGGATATATTTTAATAGCTTCGTTATTTAATCCCGGAATGAACTCAAAAGAAGTATTAGATGCTATCGTACAAGGTGCGCAAGGTATTCCGTTAGTATGTGTTGCGTGTGCTACGGCCGGTATAGTTTTGGGAGCTGTCTCATTAACGGGGATTGGCGGTAAGCTTGTAGGCTTTGTAATTTCATTTGCTGGTGATTTGCCGTTATTAGCTTTAGTGCTTGTGATGTTGATTGCGACGCTTTTAGGAATGGGATTGCCAACGACTGGAGCGTATATTTTAGCGGCTGCGTTGGGTGCTCCGATACTTGTAAAATTAGGATTTCCTCCGATAGCTGCGCACATGTTTGTATTTTATTACGCGATAATTTCGAATATTACGCCTCCTGTAGCATTAGCGGCATATGCAGCGAGTTCGATAGCTGATTCAAATCCGAATAAAACGGGATTTCAGGCGATGCAATTAGGATTTTTGGCATATGTTGTGCCGTTTGCGTTTTGTTATGATCCTGGATTATTGATGCAGGGAAGCTGGGTGCAAATTTGCTGGGCATTGGTCAGCGGAATCGGTGCGGTGTTTGCGTTTGCAGGAATGTGGATGGGATATTTAAGGACGCATTTAAATTTATTTACGAGGTTGTTATTATGCGTGTCTGGAGTTTTGTGTTTAAGTGTTTGGCCAATAACTACGATTGCAGGATTAATAATTTTAATTGCAGTGTTCTTAATTTCCGGACGTAAATAATAAATTTAATTTTGAATTTGAAAATTGTGCGGGCTTGTAAATTTAAGGCTCGCATTTTTTTTGTGCCGGAATTTAGTTTAAATTGGGATTATATCGAGTAAAAATAATTTTATAAAGACATAAGAACGCGTTTATTTATCGAAGGAGACCGAAGCCGGTAAAGTGATGAAAAAAGGTCTTGTCGGATTTAGTTGGACGACGTTATTTTTTGGTCCGTGGCCTGCATTATTTAGAGGTGATTACGGTTGGTTTGGGGTGGGGCTTCTGGTAGCTGTAGTTTCAATTTTTTTAGCTGGTATACCGGCACTTATTTATAATATAGTAATGGCGTTCAAGTACAATAAAATTTATACCAAAAAACTCGTAATAGAGCAAGGATTTAAACCAACGGATGAAGTGGGAAGTAATTTGCTCAAAAAGTATGAAATAGTTTATTCATAATAATTCATAATAAAATTTTTTGTTGGGAAGTGATTTTATATTATTATGTTTACGATTGCTTCCCGATAATTTTTTATAGAAGAATTTTCAGTGATATTTCTGGTCAGAAAAAATTATTTTAATTTAAAATTAACCCGCGAGTATTAGTTATTCAGGAGCGTATAAAAATGTCCGGGATTGCGAGTATATTATCTGACAAAAATAAAACTTTGTTTGAAAATTCTGATTCAATTCCTTTAGCAGCCCGAATGAGACCAAACGATTTAAATAATTTTGTTGGGCAGGAGCATTTAATAAGCGAAGGCAAAATTTTAAGGCGAATAATCGAAAGTGATAATATCCCATCAATAATTTTTTGGGGACCTCCCGGAACCGGCAAAACTACACTGGCAGGAATAATCGCAAATAAAACTAACGCGAAATTTATAAATTATTCGGCTGTAACCGGAAGCATTAAGGATATAAAAATTATTATGCAGGAAGCAGAAGCAAATAAAAAATTTGGAGTTAAGACAGTATTATTTATTGATGAAATTCACAGGTTTAACAAATCGCAGCAGGATTATTTTTTACCTTTTGTCGAACGCGGAACAATAATTTTAATTGGAGCTACAACAGAAAATCCTTCATTTGAAATCAATGGGGCGTTGTTGTCGCGCTGTAAAGTTTTTGTATTAAAGCCGTTAACCCCGAACGATATTTTTAAATTATTAACTCGTGCAAAAAAATTTTATGAATATGTTCAAATTTCGGATGATATATTAAATTTAATTGCGAACTTTTCGGACGGAGATGCAAGGAGCGCGCTTTCAACTTTTGAAATGATGATGTTATCAGGTGAAAAAATTATAACCCGTGAAATATTCGAGCAATGCACATCACGAAAATTAATTTTATACGACAAAAACGGCGAAGAACATTTTAATTTAATTTCGGCTCTGCACAAATCGATGAGAAATTCTGATCCTGATGCTGCAGTGTATTGGCTTGCCAGAATGTTGGAGAGCGGTGAAGATCCTTTATATATTGCTCGTCGTTTAATAAGATTTGCGAGTGAAGATATTGGCCTGGCTGAACCTCGTGCGCTTGAAATGGCAATTAATGTTTATGATGCTTGTCATTATATCGGTATGCCTGAATGTTCAGTGAATTTAACTCAAGCAGTAATACATTTTTCGATCGCTCCAAAATCTAACGCGCTTTACGTTGCATATAACGAAGCAAAAAATGACGCTCTGAAAAATTTAAATGAGCCTGTACCGTTAAATATTAGAAATGCGCCGACGAAATTAATGAAAAATTTAGGTTACGGAGAAAATTATAAATATGCACATGATTACGAAAATAAAATTACAAATATGCAATGCCTGCCGGATAATTTAAAGGATCGCGAATATTATAAGCCAACAGAACAAGGTAACGAAATAAATTATAAACGCAGATTAAAAAATATAAAGGACTGGAAGAATAATAAATAATTTAAATTTGTAGTATTATTTAAATAAATTTATTTGGGAGCTGTAATAATTTTCATGAACGGTAACGGAATTTTAGGCATAACACTGCGAGGAATGGAAGCCCTTCCCGTTGAAGTAGAAGTCGAAATTACTGGGGGATTATTTGCCATCTCAATAGTCGGAATGCCTGATGTTGCCGTACGTGAATCAAAAGAACGCGTAAGAGCCGCATTAAGATCACTGGGCTTGACTTTAAAAGGACGCATATCCGTTAATTTAGCTCCTGCAGATATACCAAAAGAGGGCGCGTTATTGGATTTGCCGATCGCTCTCGGAATGATGGTCGCGGCTGGTGCTTTAAAAAATTTTCCTAGAGCTTTATGCATGGGGGAATTAGCTTTAGACGGAAGATTACGAAGTGTTAGGGGTGCAGTCCCAGCGGCTTTTTTAGCCCGTAAATTAGGGTTGCCTTTATTCGTGCCTCGTGAAAATTCTGGAGAAGTCGCTCTCGTTCAAGGCGTTGAAGCATATTGCGCGGATACTCTCGGAGAATTAGTTTTAGCTCTAACTGGTCAAGAACCTGCCGACCCCGTTCCACCTGCTTTTATTCCGGAACTGCCCGAAGAAATTGAAACTGATTTCGCCGACATAAAAGGACAAACAATCGCCAAACGTGCCGCCGAAATTGCTGCTGCCGGTCATCATAATTTATTATTAGTCGGTTCACCTGGAAGCGGAAAAACTTTAATTGCAAAAGCCTTAAGGGGAATTTTACCTCCGTTGACCGATGAAGAACTTGTTGAAACGCTTTTAATTCGCAGCACTCTCGGAATGAAAATTGAATCAGGACGAACCCGGCCATTTAGAACGGTACATTTTAGCGCGAGCACTGTTTCAGTTTGCGGAGGAGGAAACTCATTGAGACCCGGCGAAGTTTCTTTAGCGCATCGGGGAGTTTTATTTTTAGATGAGTATACAGAATTTCGCAGAGATTTAACCGAAAGTTTACGCGCTCCAATCGAAGACGGATTTATAACAGTCAGCCGAGCTAATGGAAGCGTTATATATCCTTCACGAGTATTATTAGTTTTAGCTGCCAATCCATGCGCCTGCGGTTTTGCCGGTGATCCCGTTGTAAAATGCACCTGTTCAGCTTACGAATTAGAACGCTATAAACGAAAATTATCCGGCCCGATAATGGACAGAATAGATTTACAAATCTCAGTGCCGAGATTAACGCCGGAAGAATTATTATCGTTTTCAGGAAGTTCAGAACCCAGCGCAATAATCAGAGAACGAGTAATAAAAGCCCGAAAAATTCAGCAGGAACGCTGGAAAGAATACGGCCTCGTTTGTAACGCAGAACTGCCGGAAAAATTAGTGCAGAAATGTTTAAAATTGAACGACGAATCAAAAAATTATTTATCGCTCATGGCCGGGAGATTAAAATTATCTGGACGAGGTTTAAGCAGAATTTTAAAAGTTTCGAGAACTATTGCGGATTTAGCTGGCGAAGAAGATATTAATAAAAATCATATCGCAGAAGCTCTCATGTACAGGCAGGCATTCGATAAAGGATAAATTAAAATTTTATGCTAGAATTTGCCGGAGTTATTAAAAAATTTTTTGAAGGAGTCGGCTTCGGTTTCTTTAAAATTCTGTTTTCTTCGGTAATTCTTTCTTGTTTATATTTCATTACTTTAGCCTTAGTCGGACATTTTTTCGTACTGAAATTCGGAATGCCTCATTTCGTATCTGTATTTAAAAATATTGCGGCATTTTCCGATTCCGATAAAATTATTCAATATTTTACAAACATGCCCGCAAAAGACAGTGCGTTTATTTTCCTTATAAATGCCGTCGTGTCGGTTTTAAATCACTTTGTTTTATGCTATTATGCGGTTCTTTTCTTTGACGAAGCAAATATTTTCATAACTTTTTGGAGATGTATATTATTTTTGCTT
>CALCEM010000038.1 GCA_937900285.1 uncultured Fretibacterium sp.
GCGCAGACAGAAAAATTTCAGGACGCGGGAAAATGGCAGTGCTTCCCGGATTCGTGAACGCTCATACACATGCGGCGATGATTTTATTACGAGGTTTAGGCGAGGAAGCTCCTTTAATGGAATGGCTTCAAAATAAAATTTGGCCTGTTGAAAATAAATTAACGCCAGAATATATTTATTGGGGGACGTTATCGGCAATTTTGGAAATGCTTGCGACTGGTACGACATGTTTTGCTGACATGTATTTTGAAATGGATCAAGTTGCCGAAGCTGTTTTAAATACCGGGATGCGTGCTGCATTATGTCGTGGAATTACGCAAGGTGAACCCGGAAAAATTGAAAAATCTCTTGAAAATAATTTGGAGCTTGCAAAAAAATATCATGGCCGAGAAGGTTTATTAACTGTACAGCTTGGGCCTCATGCGCCTTACACTGTTCCGGTTGAGAGCATGAAATTAATAAGCGAAGCAGCAAAAAATAACGGGTTGGGCGTACATTTTCATTTTATGGAGACAGAAGGCGAAAAAAATTCGATTGCTGATCAAAAAAATTATTTATTTGAGACTGGATTAATTGATGTTCCGCATTTAACGTTAGCTCATTCGGTGTATATTGATCCGGAAATAAATTTAAATTTTGAAAATATTTCTCTTGTTCATTGTCCCGGAAGTAATTTAAAACTTGGAAGCGGAGTAATGCCGTTAAATTCTTGGCTTGAACGTGGCGTGAGTGTCGCGCTTGGAACTGATGGTGCTTCGAGCAACAATAAATTAGATATTTGGGACGAAATGAGATTAACAGCATTAATTCACAAGGGCGTGAATAAAAATCCCGTAATAGTTTCTGCGTTAGATGTTTTGAGGATGGCGACATATGAAGGAGCAAAAGCTTTTGGATTTTCGCAAAAAGGAATGTTGCGCGAGGGATGGGTTGCGGATTTAATTTTAATTGATCTGGACAAACCGCATTACATAGGCTTCAACGATGAAAATTTAGCGACATATATAATTTATGCTGGGAGTTCTGGGGATATTTTAGGAACGATGATAAATGGACGCTGGATATATTTACGTGGGGAATATCCGACATTAGATCGAGATGAAATAATTTTAAAAGCTAGAGAAGCGCGCGAGGCCATCACGAAATAAAATTAAAATTAGAATAAATAAATAAATTGCTATAAAAATTTAATAGTGATAATATTCAAAAAGTTTAAAACGCGATTCCGTTGATGAAAAAAATAAAATTAGCGGAGTCGTATTTTTTAGCTGTAACGTGGAATGAAAAAAAATTTTTTAAAGGAAGTGCAGATAAAAATATTATGAACGGCTTAATATTAGTCGGGATTGCTATAGCTGTATTAATTTTTGCATATCTTACGTACGGTCAATTTTTAGCGAGGACGTGGGGAATTGATCCGAATGCAGAAACTCCGGCGAAAAAATTTGAGGATGGTCAAGATTTTAGTCCGGCTTCGAGGTTTACGGTATTTTCGCATCAATTTAATTCAATCACTGGAGCAGGTCCGGTAACAGGTCCGATAATTGCGGCGATGTTTGGATGGTTGCCTGCGTTTTTATGGCTATTGATTGGCGGAGTATTTTTCGGAGCGGTTCAAGATTTTACGGCTTTATATGCTTCAGTGAAGAATGAAGGCAAATCGATGGGGTTAATAATTGAAAAATATATTGGCAGGACAGGACGAAAATTATTTTTATTATTCTGCTGGTTATTTACGCTTTTGGTTATAGCTGCGTTTGCTGATATTTTGGCGAACACCTTTAACGGTTTCAAAGCTGACGGATCAAATAATACACCAGGAGCTGCGGCTGCATCAATTTCGATGATATATATATTTGTGGCGATAATATTCGGATTATTTATAAAATTTTTGAATCCCAACGAAATATTTAAATTTATAATTGGTGTAATTTTAGTTGTTGGGATGTTATACGTTGGAATAAACAATCCTTTATATTATGATGCGAATATCTGGCGTTATGTAGTATTTGGATATTGTTTTATAGCTTCGGTGTTGCCGATGTGGTTTTTGAAGCATCCGCGAGATTATTTGAGTGTATTTTTATTACTTGGGATGATTTTCGGAGGAGCAGCGGGGATCATAATAGCAAACCCTGCGCTTGAGATGCCGATGTTTGTAGGATTTAATGTTAAAGGTCAGCCGTTATTTCCGATATTATTTATAACGATAGCATGCGGAGCTGTTTCGGGTTTTCATAGTTTAGTTTCGTCTGGTACATCATCAAAATCAATTTCAAACGAGCGCGATATTTTGCCGGTGGGATACGGAGCGATGTTAATTGAAGTTTTACTCGGAGTGGTATCGCTTGTAATAGCGTGTTCAGCAGCTTCGGGCGGAGGACTTCCGAAGGGTACGCCGTTCCAAATTTTTGGCAATGCAGTGGGAAATTTTTTCACGATGTTTGGACTGCCTAAAGATGTAGCGGTATGTGTAATAACGATGTGTGTTTCAGCTTTAGCGATGACTACAATTGATTCAGTTGCGCGAATTGGGAGGATGTCATTGCAGGAATTTTTTGCGCCGTCGGAAAATAAAGAAATGAGTGCGTTAGGGAAATTAATTTCAAATAATTATGTAGCGACGATATTAACTTTAATGTTTGCGTATGCGTTATGTTTAGCAGGATATGCGAGCATATGGCCATTATTTGGTGCGGCGAATCAATTATTATCGGCGTTAGTATTAACATCGTTAGCGGTATTTTTGAGAGTGACAGGGCGTAAGGGTTGGATGTTATATATACCAATGATATTTATGTTTATAGTGACGATGTCTGCGCTTGGAATAAGTGTATATAATATTTTTGTAAAATTGTTGGCAGGGAATTTTATATTTATGGTTGACGGTCTGCAATTAATTTTAGCAATAGCGTTAATGGTTTTAGCTGTAATAGTTGTAGTGCATTGCTGGGAAAGATTATTAGGAAATAAAAAAGAAGTAGCAGTGGCATAAATTTAAAATTAATTTAAATTAAATAAACTCTCCGGGATAAATAAAAATATTAAAATTCTGGGGAGTTTTTTTTATTTTATGCTAGTATAAAAAAAATTTTTAAGGGTGGCCATTGTTTATGCTCTCTAAAATATTATCTGAATCGATGTTTATATACATGAGTGTGTTTATTATTTCGATATTTTTTACATATTTAGCGGAACAATCTAAAAATAAAGCAGGAGTAATATTATTTTCTGCGATAAGTATTTTAATTCCAGTGATACTTGCAGGATTGAGGGCGTGGAGTGTCGGTGTTGATGTTAGTGTGTATGTAATTCCGACGGTAAGATTTTCTTTAAGATCTGCAAACTACGTAGAATTTTTTGAAAATTGGTGGGGTATTCGTGAGTTTAGTTCTTGGGGCGTGATGTATTTTGGTGCAAAATATTTGGGTGGACTTAACGGATCATTTTTTATGATTGCGCTAATTATCCAGATATGCGTATACATCGGAGCGTACAGGCACAGAAAATTAATACCTATGCATAGAATTATGATTTGTTTTTTTGTGTTGTTCTACCTAAATAGCTTTAGTGAAGTTAGACAAAATATGGCTACATCAATTGTCTTTATGGGGATTAATAATCTTGAAGAGGGAAATTATAAAAAATTTATGATATACGCAATAATTGCATCAACTTTTCACGGCTCTGCTTTCATTTTATCAGTACTTTTAATTGTGTTACATTTTCTGACATCCTCAAAATTTTCAGAGGAATATAAGCCATTATCGAAGTTGGCACTATTTATGCTCGTCTTATCAATGCTTATGGTTAGGACAGTAGTAACGGCGTTTATAAATTATTTGCCCGATCGTGCTCATTATTTGTTATCTGATCTTCAACAAGGCGAAAAGGCTATGGTAATTCTCATGTCTCTTATATTCATGATGATGATAATATTTCCAAATAGAATTAAACACTTAATGAAGGCATATAAATTTCATAAGACAAATTTTTTTGTATGTTTAATATATTTATCAGTTCTGCAATTATATAACAGAATGATGATGTATTCAAAATATGTATTTATGATATTGCTGGCAAGTTCTACGGAGTTTGTGAGGGAAAGAAATTTAAAGGGACTCATAAAATTTTTTATGTGCATTGTATTTTTGCTTTACTGGATACAACAAAATGTCACATATTGGGGGCGAGATATAAGCAATTTGCCAAGACAGCTTTTTACGTATCCATATATTTCAATGTTCGAGCGTCCTTGGAACGGCTAAAAAATTTTTGAAAATGCATAAAAGACTCGGCGAAATTTTAATATCTCATGGCATCATAAATAATTCTCAATTGGAAAACGCTCTTGATGTTCAAAACGTTTCAAAATTTAATGAGCGTTTAGGACAAATTTTAATTTCAGCTGGAATTATTTCATATACTGAACTCGCTCAAGCTCTAGCCGAACAATTTAATATTAATTTTATAAAACTCGATAGACTCATTCCAGCTCCAGAAATAATTAAATTAATTCCTAAAAATATGGCGCAGCGTCTCGAAATTATTCCCGTTGAAATCGATAACGAAAATTTTTTACACGTTGCAGTTATCGACCCAGTAGATATTACTGTACAGGATGAAATAAAAAATTTTACAGGTTTAAATTTAAAAATTTCTGTAGCAGCTCAAGACGAATTATTAAACAGCATAGACCGGATTTATGATTTTGATAATAATATAAAAAATGCTGTCGCACGAAATTCCGGAGATAATTCAAATCCCGAAGAAGCTCCAATTATAAAATTAGTCGATGATTTAATATCTCAAGCCGTCGCAGAAAATGCTTCTGATGTTCACGCTGAAATTTATTCTGATTTATCTCGTATTAGATTCAGAGTTGACGGCGTTTTGTATACCGCTTTTGAATATCCCGTTTCAGTTCATCCGGCAATCGTTTCAAGAATTAAAATCATGAGCAAAATGGATATAGCAGAAAAACGAAAACCCCAAGACGGCAGAATTTTAACAACTGTAAATAATAAAAATATCGATCTCCGAATAAGCTCGCTCCCAGTTGCTAACGGCGAGAAAATAGTCATGAGAATTTTATATCAGGACGAAAAATTTGCAGAACTCGAAAGTTTAGGACTCGAACAACAAGAAATTAAAATTATTAACGAATTTTGCAATTTACCGCATGGAATTATTTTGATTACTGGACCGACTGGTTCGGGAAAATCTACAACACTTTACGCCATGCTGAAAAAATTAAATAAGCCAGATACAAATATAATAACCGTTGAAGACCCCGTAGAATTTCATATTAACGGAGTAAATCAAGTTCAGTTAAACGAAAAAGCCGGCGTAAATTTTGAAACAGCTTTACGGGCAATTTTAAGACAGGACCCGGATAAAATTATGATCGGAGAAATTCGAGATTCAATTACAGCACAAATAGCCGTCAGATCTGCTTTAACTGGACATTTAGTTTTATCGACTCTGCACACAAATGATGCTCCGAGCGCAATCACTAGAATTATTGACATGAAAATCCCGCCGTTTTTAATTTCTGCTGCTTTAGTTGGTGTTATAGCTCAAAGATTAGTGCGCAAATTATGCCCGAACTGCAGAAAAAAATATTTAATTGATGATGATACCTGTAATTTATTGGAAATTCCTCGCGGGTCATATGCTTTTAAACCTGAAGGCTGCTCAAAATGTCGAAACGGTTATAAAGGCAGGACAGCTATTTTTGAAATTATGCAGGTTAATAACGAATTGCGAAAATTTATTTTAAATGATCATGATACGGATTCTTTACGAAATATTGCAATAAAAAACGGAATGAATAATTTAAGAAGATCGGGAATTAATTTGGCTCTTAAGGGTGTTACATCATTGGAGGAAATTTTAATTGCTACTGTTTAATAAATTTTTTGATCAGGCCATTAATTTATATGCCAGCGACCTGCATTTAACAACGAAATATAAACCAGTGCTGCGGATTAACGGAGAATTAAATTTCACTGAAAATAATATTATTAGTTCGAAGGATTTTAAAATTTTTTTGCAGGATTTATTAACGCCTGAACAAATGGAAAATTTTAAGAAAAATGGGAATTTAGATTTTGCGTTTAATTATTTGGGAATGAGAGTGCGTGCAGCAATTTTTAACGATATTAACGGCTTGGGAGGTTCATTCAGATTTATCAGCTCAGAAATAAAAAATATTGATGAATTAGGACTGCCAAAATTTTTAAAATCAGCCGTCAAAAATCATCGCGGTTTAATTTTAATAACTGGTTCAACCGGGCAGGGAAAATCTACAAGCTTGGCCAGCTTAATCCAGGAAATTAATTTAACTCGTAAAGCTCATATTATTACGATTGAGGACCCTGTAGAATTTGTGTTTAAATCCGAGAAATCTTTAATACATCAGCACGAATCATCAAATTTTTCAGCTGAAATAAAAAATATTTTGCGCCGTGATCCTGATGTTATCATGATTGGGGAATTACGAGACCTGGACACAATTTCATCAGCTGTTACAGCCGCAGAAACCGGACATTTAATTTTAGCAACGTTGCATACTCAAGATGCTTCGCAGACGATCGAGAGAATTATTGATATATTTCCGGCACAACAACAAAATCAAATCAGGTTACAATTAGCATACTCGTTAATTTGCGTCTGTTCACAGCAATTGATTCCGCTTGATAATTTACCGGGCAGAACTTTAGCGACAGAAATTTTAATTAATAATCCAGCCGTAAGAAATTTAATCAGAGAAGGCAAAATATCCGGCTTAAAAAATTCCATGCAGACCGGCGCAAATTTTGGGATGCACACTTTTGAACAAGATTGTGAACGGCTAATTAATTTAGGTTTGATCTCTCAAGAAACAGCTTCAGAATATTTAATGAAATAATCCCCCTAAAATTCAGAGGGATCATTATTTTATTTTTATTTTTATTATTTAGTGTACTCTTTTGTGTAATAATTCGTGTTCGCGCCCTTTTATGAGGGTTTGATATACTGCGAGTGCTGTCGGGTTTTCGTTTGATTTTTTAATCTGCGTGTTTACATCGGATTCATAAAGCCCTAATTTTCTGGCCTCTTTGGTTCTGCGTCCAGCGTGAACAGGTTGACCGCCACCCATTATACAACCTCTGCGGCATGCCATAACTTCGACGAAATGATAAAAACTCTCACCGTTCTTGATCCTTCTCAAAAGCGCGTCAGCTTCTCCCAGTCCACTGACTACGGCGGCTTTAATTTCATTGCCCTTATAATTAAATGTAAATTCGCGCAACGGTCCAGGTCCTCTTACTCCGCTGTGTCGAAGCTCTTCAATTGAAGAACGTTCCGGGCCTTCGCATAATGTACGCAAAGCAGCTTCCATAACTCCGCCGGAATTTCCGAAAATCACTCCGCCACCTGATCCCATTCCAAAAGGCATGTCAGCGGCTTCACTTTCGAGATCGTCAAATCTAATTCCAGCGCGTTTTATCATTGTGATTAATTCTTCAGTCGTCAAAACGTAATCAATATTTTGTTTGCCATCGCGTTTAAGATCGTCGCGTAAAATTTCGGCTTTCTTTGCAGTACATGGCATTATACCGACTGATAAAATTTTTTTGCCTTCGTTCTTATCAGGATCAGCAAAATATTCACGAGCTACTGAACCCAGCATTTGAATCGGTGAATAACTCGATGAAATATTTTTTACAAATTCCGGCCAACGCTTTTCGCAAAAACTCACCCAAGCAGGACAGCACGATGTAAATAACGGAAATGGTCCGCCCTTCTCAAAAATTTCTAAAAATTCTTTGCTCTCCTCAAGTATCGTCATATCTGCTCCGAAAGTTGTGTCGTATACTTCGTCAAAACCTAATTTGTGAAGAGCCGCGACAATTTTCCCCATAACGTTCTCGCCTTTTACTCCTCCGAACGCTTGACCGACTGCAACCCTAACAGCTGGAGCAATTTGCGCAAAAACTTTTACATTTGGATCTGCAATAGCTTCCCAAACAGGGCGAATATTCGTATTAATACTAATTGCACCGGTTGGGCAGACGACTCTGCACTGTCCGCAGTTTACGCAGTCTGTTTTTGATAAATCTTTGTTAAATGCCGGGCTTACTTTTGCATATGTTCCGCGATTCGTAAAATCTATTGCGTTTACTCCTTGAATACCCTCGCAAACTCTCACGCAATCTCCGCATAAAATACACTTATTAGGATTTCTCACGATCGATGGCGAACTAAAATCAATAGGATGCTCGCCCCTGTGTGCAGGATATGAAACCCTCTCAACTCCCAATCTGTGAGCTAATCTCTGTAAATCGCAATCACCGCTTTTAACGCATGACGTACAATCACGATCATGTGAAGCCAGCAATAATTCAATTATCATACGTCTATAACGCACAAGCCTCGGCGTATTTGTTTTTATGCTCATTCCATCTCTAGGACGTTCAGAACATGATGCAAATATTCTGCCGCGATCATCTTCAACGTTGCATAATCTGCAAGCCCCGTAAATCGAAAGCTCAGAATGATAGCATAACGTCGGCAAATCTATTCCCGCTTTTCTTATCACCGATAAAATATTTGGCTCGTCCGTAAATTCAACAGGATAACCATCAATTTTCATAACTCCCATTTATTTACACCTCCTACGCAACGTAAATAGCTTTGAATGGGCAGGCCGAAATACATGCGCCGCATTTTATGCATTTATTTTGATCGATTTCGTACGGAACTTTAGGAGCACCGCTGATCGCTTGAACAGGACAACCTCTCGCACATTTTGAACATGATTTACATTTTCCCGGATCAATTGTGTACTGCTTTAATTTTTGGCAGACATGAGCAGGACATTTTTTATTTTGTATGTGCTCTAAATATTCGTCCTGGAAATTATCAAGAGTACTGACGACAGGAAGAGGTGCGCTTTTTCCGAGTCCGCATAACGCAGTATTTATAATCATATCTGAGAGCGTTCGTAATTTTTCGATGTCCTCCGCTTCGCCCTGACCTGCTACGATGCGCTCTAAAATTTCCAGCATCCTTAAAGTTCCTTCGCGACACGGGACACATTTTCCGCATGATTCACGGTGAGTAAACTCCATAAAGAAGCGCGCAACTTCAACCATGCACGTATTTTCATCCATAACAACCAGTCCGCCAGAACCAACAATTACGCCGAGCTTTTTAACGTTATCGAAGTCAAGAGGTTCATCAAGCTGAGTTTCAGTTAAACAGCCTCCAGAAGGTCCGCCGATTTGAACAGCTTTAAATTTTTTGTCGTCTCTTATTCCGCCGCCGATTTTAAAAATTATTTCCCGCGGAGTAATTCCGAACGGCACTTCAATCAAACCCGTATTTTTCACGCTGCCTGTTAAAGCAAATGCTTTTGTACCCGGACTTTTTTCAGTTCCAAAACTCTTAAACCATTCCGCACCGTTAGTTATGATCATTGGGACATTTGCGAATGTTTCGACGTTGTTTAAAACTGTAGGCTTCTCAAATAATCCATGCTCAACAGTTCTCGGCGGTTTAACTCTAGGCATTCCGCGTTTACCTTCGATCGAAGCAGTTAAAGCACTTCCCTCACCGCAAACAAAAGCACCAGCACCGCGATTTATATTTAACGTGAAATTAAACCCGGAACCTAAAATATTTTCACCCAATAATCCGGCTTCGGTAGCTTGTTTAATTGCCATCATTAATCTTTTTACGGCCAAAGGATATTCAGCGCGGACATAAATATAACCTTCCTGAGCTCCGACAGCATAGGCCGCTATGATCATGCCTTCGATCATTCTGTGAGGATCGCCTTCCATGATTGAGCAGTCCATGAAAGCGCCCGGGTCGCCCTCATCGCCGTTGCAGACGACATAACGGATTTTT